>DATFET010000199.1:0-7396 GCA_035250835.1 Anaerolineales bacterium | reverse complement strand
GCACCCAGCTCATTGAAGCGCGGCATGTCTTCCGGCTGGCAGACTTCAATATGTTCGACGCGGTGGCGGCTATCGCGCTTTCCGTTCATCTTCTGGATGGCTTCAAATCCATCCAGCGCCTGTCTCACCGCGCCGTCGCCGCAGCAATGCACGGCGATCTGCAGTCCCATCCGGTCGCAAAGAGAGGCCATGCGCGTAAAATGCTCGAGCGAAAAGATCGGTTCCACTTTTGTCTCAGGTGCATCCGCGTATGGATGGATATTGAACGCGGTATAGGATTCCCAGACTCCATCCATAAAGAATTTCGCTGCGCCGCCGCGCACATAATCCATTTTAACTTTTGACATTTCCTCTGCTTCGGCAAGCATCTCCTCCGTCGCTTCGGGCTCGACTTCGTAAGGCACATAGACGCGCAGGCTCATCTCGCCCGCATCTTCGAGCGCCGCGTACGCCATCAGCTCCTCCATGTCGCCGTTCATATTGTGGACACTGGTGATGCCTGTCTTGTTGAACTCGCGGATGGCAAGCTTCAATAATTCTCGTTTGCGGTTCGAGTCGGGCAGGGGAATGAGGTCCATGACGGCGCGTAAGGCATCGCCTTCGCGAAGCTCACCGCTGGCAACACCGTTTCCGTCACGGACGATAATTCCGTTCGTCATCTCGCGGCCATCGTCTTGCAGGATACCTGCAATCTCGAGCGCCTTCGTGTTGGCCCAGGCGGTATGACCGTCATACGCCCCAATGTAGACAGGACGATCGACGAGGATTTCGTCCAGCTCCTGTCTTGTGGAGATGATGTTATAACGGATGCCGCGCCCAAGCACCCAGGGATTGGTTTTATTTTGCTCTGCAAATTCTTTCAATACTCTGCTAAGATCTTCCTTCGTCCTGGCATCCATAAGCTGTGCATTGCCCATCCACATGGCACCTGAAAGTAAATGCACATGGCTGTCAATGAAGCCGGCAGTCAGCGTGTGTCCTTGCCCGTTGATGACACGCGTGGAATTGTCCATTAAAGAGCTAGCTTCCTCGTTTGACCCCACATAGAGGATGCGCTTCCCTTTAATTGCTACTGCCTGTGCATGTAGCTTCGACTCATCGCTGGTAAAAACTCTTGCGTTGTCAATGATTATGTCAGCAGCCTGCGACATCATTACTCCTGTGTTTTGAAGTTTAGTGAACTGTAACTGTTTTAGAAATATCGGTCAAGAGAATCGTCTCAAACTTCCCGCATAGAGGGATAATGTAAGGGAAAACGACCCAAACTTGCTAACAAGGACAATGTATCACGGTACGCTATAATTACTGTGCATGAAAACCCAGATCATTACGCTCGAATCGCACGATGACCTGATCTCGGTCCGCGACCGGATGTCGTGGGCGAAGACTCCGCGCATTTTGCTGGTGTGGCCCAAATATGAAAAGGTTTCACTCCGCCAGGTGGATTTGAAAGTCCTGCAAAGACACGCTTCAGCGCTGGGCGCGCAGCTGGGACTGGTCTCTCGTATTCGACGTGTACGTCTGGATGCAGAGGCCCTGAATATCCCGGTCTTTAAATCAACAGGTGAGGCGCAACGCGTCACATGGCCAAAGCCGCGTCGACGCCGGCGGCTGGTGCTCCGTGCTCCTCGCAAGGATCTGCGCGAGCAACGGGAGCAGGTATCGGCTTCGGAAGAGCCGTGGCGCACTCATCCCGCGCTGCGCGTCTCGGCTTTTCTCATCGGCGTGCTGGCGGTGCTGAGCCTCGTCGCATTGTTCATCCCGCGTGCCAGGATCACCCTGGATCCCGTTTCGAAAACGCAGAGTCTTGTGCTGCCTGTCAGCGCCAGCCCATCTGTGGATTCGGTTTTTATCACGGGCAGCATCCCGATGCGGGAAAAACGCTTCATCGCGGATGGAACCGAAACTGTCACTGTGACGAGCGCGGCTGTCGTTCCGCAGTCAACGGCGAAGGGCATCGTGGAGTTTCGAAACCTCACTCAGCAATCGGTGACCGTCCCCGCGGATACGATCGTGCAGAATGCGGACGGAATCCGTTTTATGACCACGGAGGAAGGTGAAGTGGCTGCAGGCGTTGGGGAAACTCTTGAGCTGCCCATCGAAGCGGTGGAGGGGGGAGTTGCGGGCAACAGTGATTCTGAAACGATCAATGCGATCGAAGGCAGGCTGGGACTTTCGCTTTCGGTGACGAACCCCGAGCCGACAAGCGGTGGACGTGAGCTTCCATCCGTTCAGGCGAGTGATGCCGATCGTGAGCGTGTCAAAACCCTTCTGATGAAAAACCTGGAAGAACAGGCGCGCGAGAAGTTCGAGAGTGAGCTTTCGGCGGGCGACCTGCTTTTCGATAAGACGCTGACTGTTTCACAAATTCTCTTGGAAGAGTATAACCCGCCTGCTGGCGCGGCCGGCAGAACATTGACGCTGGACATGCAGGCGGAATATGCCATCCAATACGCGGACGCCTCAGACCTGACCGAACTGGCGCTGCTGGCTTTGAATGCCTCCCTGCCAGCAGACTTTCGCGCAGCCGAGACATCTGTGACAGTCGATCCTGTCTCGAGTCCAACGGTCTACAAGGACGGCTCTGCCAAATGGACGATGCGTGCGGAACGTCGTATCGTTCAGCAGATAGATCCGGCCTGGGTATCTCGAATGGTCCAGGGGTTCGGCGTATGGAATGTTGAATCGAAGTTGAAGGAAAACCTGCCTCTGACGGGCGCGCCTGAGATTCAGCTCACCCCCTCCTGGTGGCCGTGGATGCCGATCGTGCCGTTCCGCATTTCAGTGGAGACGCAATGACACTGAACCGCGAAGCAAGGAAGACTGCAAAGATAAGCGAGCAAAGAACAAGGCACCTTCGCGTTGGGATGATCAAATGAGAGTCCTGGCAGTTGACCACGGCGAGAAACGGATCGGTCTTGCATTGAGCGACCCGACCACGACGATCGCCAGCCCGTACAGAGTGATCGAGCATGTCTCACGCCTGATGGATGCCGCCCAGGTAGCCAGCCTGGCTCAAGAGAACGAAGTGAGTCTGATCGTGATCGGCCAATCCTTCGACGAGGAAGGCAAGCCAAATCTCGCTGGCAGACGCGCTGCGAAATTCGCCCAGGCTTTGAAGGAACAAACCCAAATCCCGGTCGTCCTGTGGGATGAATCCTTCAGCACTCAGGACGCCCGTGCCGCAAGGATCGAGCTGGGTGTATCGCGCAAAAAACGCGGCGAACATCAGGACTCTTTGGCAGCGGTTGTCATATTGCAATCGTATTTAGAATCGAATAAGCCTCCGAGGGTCGAGTAGTGCAGAGCATGTACCGACATCATCTATTTCAAGCATACCCAGCTTGGGTCCTGACTGCTTGCTTCTCAACCATGGAAAATCGTCAATCCAAAATCAGAAATCGTAAATTGATATGCGTCGACTCATTGTCGTCTTCCTTATCCTCCTCACATTAACCTGTCTCCTTATAACGGTGATATACATTCCCTCCCGAGCCGCCTGGATGTATGGCGAGCCTGCCTCCTGGCTTTCCCTCCCGCAGCGGATTCAATATTCCGCACAGTTACTTTGGTATGACGGCCTGCTCACTCGGCCTCGAGACGTCAATGGTGTGGAACAATCTTTTTCCATCGAGCAGGGTGAAGCGGTAAATTCAGTTGCGAGTCAATTGGAGCTGGCGGGTCTGATCCGTGATGCAGAGGCGTTCCGCGCCTATCTCATCTACTCCGGCTTGGACACAACCATCCAGGCGGGGGAATATCAGTTGAGCGCGGCGATGTCCGCGATCGATATCGCCCGTGAATTGCAGGATGCGACTCCTGAACAGGTGACCTTTATCATTCTGCCCGGCTGGCGGATGGAAGAGATCGCCGCCTCGCTCCCGACCTCGGGCCTGTCCATCTCACCCGAGGAGTTCCTCACTGCTGCCAGGTCTCCTCATCCAGATTATGACTTTCTAAGTGGCGCAGCCACTACTGAGGGCTTTCTCTTCCCAGACTCTTACATTGTCCCGCGCGGAGTCAATGCTCAGGAACTGGTCAATGGCTTTCTTCGCAACTTTGCCTTGCGCCTCACACCCGATATCAAAAATGGATTCGCGCAGCAGGGACTGACAATTTACGAAGCCGTGACTCTTGCATCCCTCGTGGAGCGTGAAGCCGTGCAACAGGAAGAACAGCCCTTGATCGCTTCGGTGTACCTGAACCGTTTGAATATGGGGATGAAACTGGATGCCGATCCGACAGTCCAGTATGCGCTGGGGTACAGTCCCATCCAGCAAAGCTGGTGGACCAGCCCGTTGACTCTGATCGATCTACAGGTCAACTCGCCGTATAACACCTACCTCAACACCGGACTCCCGCCCACACCTATTGCCAATCCCAGCCTTGACGCGCTGCGCGCGGTCGCCTTCCCGGCCGAGTCAAATTATCTCTTCTTCCGCGCCAGATGCGACGGCTCGGGCTTCCACGAGTTTTCGGAAACCTTCGACGAGCATCTGGCCAATGGATGTCCTTAAGATCAGAAGTCACTTTTGCGAGGAGCCTGCCATGACTAGAGCAACCACCCTGGGAGCTGTATTCAGCTTGATGATCATCATTCTGGGAAACCTGCAAGCCTGGGATTCAGATGTCCATTCAGCAGGGCTGTGGATCGTCCTGCTCGTCAGCATTGCCATTGCCCTTCCGGCTGTGGCGCTTCTCATTCCCCTAAAACAAGTTTACTTTCTCTCTGCATTCGCAGTATCGCTCATCCTCCTTGTAGCCGCGAGAATCACATCTCCAATACCACTAGCGGGCCTGTTTATCATCTTTGTGCCTGCGGTTATGGGGTTGATATTTACCGGGCTTATAGGAGAGAAGAACAGTGTTTGATTGAGATTATCAGTTTTTCAGCAAAATTTGGAGGATCCCCGAAAACAAGGGTGCGGACCCTTCGGCGTCCGTACCCTTGTTTTCGGGCTTCTCCTGGTTGTTTCGTGATCTTCTGACTATTTAAAGACAGTGTCGTTTGGCTGGAGCTTCAATTCACGGGGATACTATTCAAGTTAACATTACTTGCCGTACGCTTCTTCATGTCATGCTGAGCGAAGCGAAGCATCTCAACGGCAAAAATCGAGACCCTTCGCTGCTGCTCAGGGTGACATGTTGTAAGGATATTTGTGTTGCATGGAATTATATCTGTCAGGTGACAACATACCGTTCCCTTTTCATGAAAAAGGTTCCCACAACAACCATGATCAACCCGATCAGTGCAATAACGAATGCCTGAATAGCTATTGGCACGAGTATTTGCCTCGCGACCGCGCTGGCTGTCTCGCCAATGGTGGAGGCAAGCATGATGGGCAGGAAGACCGCTCCCTGGGTTTGTATCAGGAATTGAAGGAACCAGCCAATGAGTGGAGCACCGACAAGGGCAATCAACAGGCTGAGTGTTCCGGTGATCAAAAGCGGCCAGCCCCACCATAAAAATAGCTCCTGCAGGCTGCGCACTGCCAAAACTGCGATTGCCAAAAGAAGCAGGAATAGAAAGAACGGTGAAAAAACGACGGCGGAACGTACCCATTGCAATTGCTGGCGCGGGTCATTGGGAGCGCCGCTCTCACCGCCCGGTACCAGCGCGATTTCATTCGGGAAGGCTGCACTGATCGCCTGGAGTTGTGACTGGATGAACGGGGCCAGCAATCCGATCGCCTCTTCGGGCGGGTTGCACAGTGCAATATTCCCGCCGAGAAAACCGAGACCCATCTGTGCCAGCTGCTCGATCGTGCATTCAGGCTGGGTGCGCAGGAACTCCCTGATCACATTAACGCCCCCTTCACCTGCCAGCTTTGCCTTGATCGGCAGGAGTGAAACAATGACCGAGTTACTCTTGAAGTTCAGATAGTCGAACGCCGAATCCAGGGTCTGGTTTGTCATCGCCCTGAGTTCCTCGGGAGGCAGGAGGGTGGAGATGGTGGTCTGCCATTCCTCTGCGGATAATTCCCTCAGGAAAGGAGGCATATTGCCGTTTTGAGAAAGGGTAGTCGAAAGTGTATTCGCCAGGAGCGCGGGCATGCGATCATACAGTCCCTGATCCTCGAAGGCCTGTTCGTACGTGGCGGATGAAAATGCCTGTCGCTCGATGTTGAATAAATACCAAGTTGGAACGCCGGCCAGGATGAATAAGACTGCGCAAAGGGCAGCCAGGGTTTTTAGAATTTCCCTCACAAATTATGCCTCGCTTACTATATCGATATAGTCTTCTCTGACAGGCTCGCCCTCCGAAGCGCCGAGCAGGGTCAGAAGTTCGCTTGTCAGGCGTGCCTTGTGCTCGGCATCTCTGCGGCTCCAGGTGCGGCTTTTGATCTCGAGGAAATATCCAAGCTGGGGTTCGGTCATATGATCCAGATTGATAAAGAATTCAGTATCCTTGTATTTGATCAGCCAGCGCAGGCGGTCCTTTTCGATGGCGATCTCGGTCTTCGGTTTGAAATATTCGCGATAGAAGCGCAGGGAATGCACGGCCGGCGCGAGGAATCGGCTGCGTGACAGCAATACCTCTTCGAATTTTCCCTCGCGCTTCTGTCCGATCAACGTCAAGCGGCTGCGGACGTTGGTGACCGTGCCTTTTGCGTCGTCGATGAAGTCATCTTCGCGGTAGCGCAGGCGTCCCTGCGATGGATCATCGAAAAAGAAGTAGATATCGTGTTCGCGATAATGGCGCTGGCGGATGCCCTCGATCTCCGGCTGTTTCATCGAGCGGAGGATTGGTTCGATATCCGTCAACCTGACCTTGACCTGCACCTCGAACGATTCCTGCTCCATCGAGCCGCCTAATGCGATCAGTTTCGAAAGGATTGACTGTTCACGCTCGATCAGAAACGCATCGATTCTTTTGGCGATCTCATTTGCCTGGGCGAGAAGCTTATCCTCGTTGAGCGTCAGCAGGCGACGGTCGCGCATCAGCCATTTGCCATTGATCATCACATCGCTCACATCCGTGGATTTGCTGGCATAGACGATTTGTGCGTAAGCATTATCGGCAGCGCGTTTGAAGGACGGGGCATTATGCAGGGGTGAGATATCCACCAGGATCAGGTCGGCGCGTTTGCCTGCTTCAACGGAGCCGGTCAAATGTCCGATATGGAGCGCCTGTGCGCCGAGGCGGGTTGCCATGAGCAGTGCCTGAGAAGCCGGCAGGGACGTCGGGTCGTTGGTCACTGCTTTGGCAATGAATGCAGCCAGGCGCACTTCCTCGAACATATCCAGGTCATTGTTCGAGGCCGGACCATCCGTCCCGATGCCAACCTTCACTCCTGTTTCCAGCATTTTCATCACAGGCGCAAAGCCCGAGGCCAGTTTCAGGTTCGAGGACGGGTTATGGGATACACCTGCACCAGCATCCTGAAGCGAGCGG
>DATFET010000186.1:0-9369 GCA_035250835.1 Anaerolineales bacterium | reverse complement strand
CTCCTGTCCACATTGTCGATATGCGGGATGAGCTGAAGTCGGGTCAGCGCGGGATATTCAGCCGGCTCCTGCTCAAGGAACTGGAATCTACGCTGGCGCGCGGGGAGCAGGCGATCCTGTTCCTGAACCGACGCGGCACCGCCACATACATTTTTTGTCGCGACTGTGGATATGTCCTGCGCTGCCCGAATTGTGACACACCCTTGACGCTGCATATCGAAGAGAAGGAACGATTGCTCTGTCATCACTGCGGCTATGAGCGTCAAAAACCGAAGACCTGCCCTCAGTGCGGCGGAAGGCACATCCGTGAGTATGGCCTGGGCAGCGAAAAAGTCGAAGCTGAGGTCAGCTCACTTTTCCCGAAAACGCGCACTCTGCGCTGGGACTGGGAGACCACCCGCCGCAAGGATGCTCATGAGATGATCCTGACACACTTTGCCAACCATCAGGCAGATGTGTTGATCGGCACGCAAATGCTCGCCAAGGGACTTGATCTTCCCCTTGTAACCCTGGTAGGAGTTGTGCTGGCAGAAGTGGGTTTGTATCTGCCGGACCCATTTGCCGGCGAACGCGTCTTCCAGGTCTTGACCCAGGTCGCAGGTCGGGCGGGGAGGAGCGAGCGCGGCGGAAAGGTGGTCCTGCAAACATTCGACCCTGCCAACCCGGTCATTCAATCCACGCTGCGGCATGATGTGCAGGGATTCTATGAATTTGAATTGGAACAGCGCAGGCAGCTGGGGTATCCGCCGTTCACGCGCCTCGTGAGGCTGGAATACCGTCATCATGACTCACTCTCTGCTGAGCAGGAAGCTCGCAGGCTGGCTGCCAGACTTCATCATCTCCTGGACACTCCACCGTGGAAATTGATCACTGCAATCGGCCCTGTCCCCAGTTTTTTCTCCAAAATAGGCGGCGTTTATCGCTGGCAGATCGTCCTGCGTGGCCCGGACCCGGCTGGGCTATTGCGCGAGTCGAATGTGCAGAACTGGCTGAAAGACTGGCGGGTTGAAGTAGACCCATTAAGTTTGCTATAATCAATAGGCCTGCGAAGCTTGCCAGCGGCAAGATGATATTTTGTCAGAGAAGAGAATGCATGCAACCAGAAATTCCACAACAACCTCGTCGCGAAATAATTTCATGGGAAGAAGTCGATCGCCTCATCGATCATCTCATCCCGCAGTTCAAACGCGAATTCACTGCCATGGTGATGATCACGCGTGGAGGAGTCATCCCGGGAGGGATGCTTGCCGAAGCGATGGATATTACCCACATCCTCACGGCTGCCGTGGATTTCCCTGCACAATCTGCCAGTCAAAAAGCCAGACTCATGGCCTGGCCCCAGTTCATCCAGTTCCCGTCGGATGATAAGCTGCGCGGCCGGCCCACACTGATCGTCGACGATGTCTGGGGTTCGGGTCGGACGATCACTGCCGTCAAGAACCGCGTCTCGGCGGCGGGTGGATTCCCCGAGACATGCGTACTGCATTTCAACCCAAATCGCAACCTTTTCGGTCATGTACGACCGGATTATTATGCAGCGGTCACGGACGCATACATGATCTATCCGTGGGAGATCGATCGCGGAACCGATCAGATCCTGCTGGGGAACCTGGAACTCTAAGCCTTCCGCGAGACCGATTAACATATCCCAATTAAACGCAGAGCGGACGTTCGCCACGTCCGCTCTGTTTTACTTTACCTTTGCCAGGCTGTACTTAGGGAAGCACTTCAAGATTTGAGATCGTCAGGTAAATCTCTTCGTCGGCGACCTGCTGATCGAAATCGATGTTGACCTGGGTGGGGTAACCATAGGTCTCATCGTAAGTGACGGTCACACTGTCTGCGCCGCCGTTCAAGGCCATTTCAAGCTCTGCAAAGATTCTATTAATGGTTGCATACTTCTCAAACAGCTCATAGCTGGCGGGGTCAATTTCGTTGCCATTCTTGTATTCCATAGAAACGATTTCACCATCCTGCACTTCGATGATCAGAGGCATATCTGAGGTGAATGCGCAGAAGCAGCTGTAGGTCAGCTCGAAGCTGTAGTGTGAGATATCAGCCTCCTGCCATTTGTCCTGGGCCTGGTCAAATTCGCTGCTGGCTGCGCCCACTGATGCACAGGCTGTTAACACGACAGCCATAAGGATAAATAAAATTTTTCTCATTTCTCTCTCCATTTCTTTTCAGCTTGGTTCGCTGATCTGTAAATTTTTCCTTTCTCCCTGCTTGACGATAAGGGTAGTGGAAATGTTCCCGCTTAAGGATCCTTTTTGGCGTCCTCCCCTTTTGATTTGCCACTTGCAGGGAAACAGAAATCTTATCGCCAGCCTTCTCCCCCGTCGTTAGGCCGGCTTAGGTGGGTCGAGACCACAAATTTTCAATAAATCTCTCGTTTGCATATTATTTTTGGTTTCGATACGGCGGAAAAGCACCGCCTTGTTTCGACAAGCTCAACACAAGCCTCAACCAACGGTAAGCTTCTGAAACAATTAGAAACACTCTCTTAATGATCTTCGTCAGATTCATGTTCTTCATTGGGGATCGAATCTTCGATATGGACTTCAACCGTGATATCTTCGTGATTCTTGAAGTGGAGAATGAGGCCAATATGCTCACCGAGCACAAGTTCCTGATTGATGTCGATGAGCATAATATGGTACCCACCTGGCGTCAAAATGGCCTCCTCATCCGGGCCTAACGGTATGGAAGAAATCATGCTCATCTGCACAACATCGTTTTCCATTTTGCTTTCGTGAATCTCGACTACATCTGCAACGGGTGACGATGCGCCGATGAGCTCATCTGCGGTGGCTGAATGATTATGGATCGTGAGATACACTGCAGCATTTTCACCCTGGGCAGTGGGTCGTACCCATATCTGGTGAGCCTCTACTTCTCCAGAAGCTCCACAGGCACTCAAGATGAGTACGAGTACCAGGAAAAGCATTGAAATTCTATTCATTATTTTTTTTGTTCCTTGTAATGATTGGATTTAAAAACTCCACCAGGGAGGAACTCCTCAATCGCTGAGTGGGCAATTGGTACCCAATTATTTGGATTCCAGCAAAGGATGCCGGTAGATTGCTGCCAGACCGATCACTGCACCCAGCAAGAGAATTCCGGGAGCCAGGACGGGATTCTCACCTTCGAGTATAGCCCTCACCAGTTCCCAGATCGCTGCATCAGGATATATCTCCAGCCAGAAACTGTAATTCATTGCCATGTGTTGATAGAAACCGATAAAACTACAAACTCCGATCAGGATCATGGACCAGCGCAATACCAAGGTGCTGGCGCGGTTTGGACGAAAATAGAAGTACGCCAAGGTTATCAAGCCAAGCGCGCTGAGCGCAAATGGAAGATATTGGATGGTTTCGTTCCAATGACCGAGAAAGAACAGCTCGGTTATCGTCATAATGAATACACCTGCCGCGATGAGCAGGAGGAATATCCGGAGCCGCGCCAGGGTAGCATCTGAATTCATGAATTGTCTCGTATTTTATCTTATAAGGGACAATTCATAACCGATGTTACTCCCATACCTTTGGGTTCAAATAACCCACGGGGCATGGATGACCCGAAAACAGGGCTTTTTCAAGACAGTCCGCGTAAGGTGAATTTACGACTAAAAAAGACGCTGTCCATTTGAACAGCGTCTTTGCTTGAATACCAGTGAGGTGCTACTGCGGCGCTTCAGTCTGATAATACGTTCCCGTTTCAAGCAGGGACATATCGTCCACTGACTGGGCGGCAAGCATCTGTGCCTGGCGCGCCAGGTTTGTGGATTCAGCCAGGATCTTCAGCGCATACTCGGGGTTGTGGAAGCCGGTGCTGTTCTCGGCAGAGACAAAGTCCCACATATACTGCGCCTCCCGGTGCAGGGTGCGAGCCTGGTCGAGCAAGGCTGCGTCCGCATCCGGGTTGGCAGTGGCGGTCTTGATGGCGTTGATCGCGTCGATGATCGCGTCTTCCGTGTTCTGCTTGGTTGTCGCGACCTGCTCCTGGATCTCATTCACGCGTCCGACCACGTATTCGCTGTCCGTGTGGCATTGACCACACGCCAGCTCGGGGTTGAGCAGTGGGCTGTGTAAATCGTGTGTGGAATATTTTGCCGCGCCGTCCCGAACATAAGGCATGTGACAATCAGAGCAGGAGACACCAGCTTCGTAATGTGTGGAGCCGGCCGTGAAGAACTCATATTCAGGATGCTGGGCCTTGAGCATGGGTGTCAAAGCTTCGGGATATTCCCAGTCCTTGAAGCCGGCTTCTTCATAATAGTCCAGGATCTGCCTGATCTCAGTGCCCTTCGCCCATGGGAAGGTCAGATACTTGCCGTCACCTTTAAAATAATATTCGACGTGGCAGTTGGCGCAGACAACGGTCCGCATCTCCTGGCGGGTGAAGGTGGTCCAGTCCTTGCCCTGGGCTTTGAGAGCTTCATCCAGCGCGGGATTGGTGACGATCAGGCGCATGGTATTGGCTTCATGGCAGTTGGCGCAGCCGATCGGTTCTGTAATATGATCGCCAAGTTCCACGAACGACAGCTTATCGTACGCTTCCATGCCCATCTCGTCCCATAGGCCGGGATTGTTGGATGACTTGCAGGAATAACACGTCCCCGGCGTGTGCTTCGGATCGTCCGGATCCAGATTGAGACGTTCCGTGCTGCGCACATCCTCCAGTGCGTTGGCATGTCCACGGTCATCGTTGTAGTCCTTGCTGAAGGGATACCCGGCAAACAGGATCACCTGGCGCGGGTCGCGTTCGAGCCAGGAAAACTGGGACGAGCCGCCATAGGTTGTGTCGATATTATTTGTGGCGGTCTTTTGGAAGGTGGTCCATTGATTGGGGAAGTTCACTCCCCATTGTTCCGAATCGGGTTCCATCGGTTCGATCTCGACCAGTGGCTCAAAGGCGCGCTCCTGCGGCGGCTGGTTATTCATGAATACCAGAACACCGACCAGAACAGCCGATAGCAATACAATGACGCCGACCAGTATAAGTGTCATATATCTTTTCATTGATGTATTCTCCTTTGCAATTTACTTGACGGGATAAAGGATTGCATCCTGATGGGGGACAATCGAGGCGCCGCGCTCGCCGTGCGAAATGCTGCGGTGACATTCCCAGCAGTAGCGGTCGAAAGGCTGCGCGCCCATCATGACTGTTTCGACGGTCTCTTCGTGGCAGCGCACACAATTCGACTGGATAATTTCCTTGGTCCTTTCACTGGCTCGTATTTGTACAGGAATATTGCCGGTTGTGAACGCATAGACATCCTTGGCTCCCTGCCTTCCCTTTTCGAGATAGTAGGCTACCACGTTCTCATGCGGCAGGTGACAGTCCACACATTCAGTGAAATTTTCATGTGGGGCGTGATACCAGTTTTCATATTGTGAGTCCATTACGTGGCAGTTTGCACATGTCTCAGGCGCACTGCCGCCATAAGCGGGCGCATCCGTCACAAAGATGAAAAATCCAAGTGCGATAACAGCCGCTGCAATGGCAATGATGAATGGAAGTCTGGACATGGCAATCCTCGAAGAATAAGGTTCGCACCTATCATAAAAAATGAGACGTAAATTTTCATGTAACTTTTGTCACATTTTTATCTGTAAGATTAATCCCTGATTAGAGCCCAAATTTACCTGAGTATATCCAATTGATGAAGTGACATTGTTCATGATTTGGATGTGACGTCCGCTTCTCAGCCAGCCGGGGACTGATTCAGTTTAATGTGCCTGGTCTACTCTTATCCATTTCCGTTACTTGGGCGCGTACGTACGGCCTTTCCACGTTACACCCCTGCCAGAGAGCACCCGAAACGCGGACGTGATCATCATCGCTGCGAAGACCGCTGCGCCGATGGGAAGTGTTAACGCATAGCATGGCGAGATTTTCATGGCTTTTGCCGTCCGCACTCGGACGTGGATCAAATATGCCCAGAAGATCACTGACTCTATGAGCACAGTCATTGCCATCCAGCCCCCGTCGTTAAGCAACCATGCGATCCCAAGCAGAGGCCATACCGGCACGAACAACGCGGCCAGCAGGGCAACGAATGCACCAAACACACCCAGGTATAACAGTCCTGTCTGGTCGCGCAGGCCTAAATAGATATTTTTCGTCCAGCCTTCCCACATCTCGGGCAGGGAGGTGTACATGCGCGTCCGCGCCACTTCATAGCCGTCCGCAATGATCAGGCGATAACCATTCCATTTGACCTGCTCCGAGATGGCTTTATCTTCGACGATCTGGTCCCTGATGGTTTCATGTCCACCGATCGCGTCGTAGACGGTGCGGCGGATCAGGATAAACTGTCCGTTGGCGATGGCATCCCTGCGATGCGGGTCGTTGACCTTGCGCGGGGAGAACGCGACCGAGAGGGCGGTCATCACCAGCGGCATAATCACTTTTTCCCAGAAGGATCCCAGGATTTGGAATGTCATGATCGTGAACATATCTGCTTCCGTTTCGATGGCTTTGGCATAACAGGCGGAAAGCGCTGTGGGGAAGAGAAAGGTATCAGCATCCACGAAGCACAACCATTCGCCGCGCGCAGCGGCTGAGGCCTGGAACAAGGCATGAGGTTTTCCGGCCCAGCCGGGCGGGAGGTCTGAGCCGCTCAAAATTTGGAATGCAGGAACTTGCTCCTGTTGTTTCGCCAGCTTGCTGGCGGACTCCATAACCAACTGACGAAGAATTTCCGAAGTTCCATCTGTAGAGCGGTCATCCAAAACAATGACTTCGAAGTGCGGATAATCCTGAGCAAGGATGGATTCCACGCAGGCGCGGATATTCCGTTCCTCGTCCCGGGCGGGGATACAGACGGAGATCAAGGGTGCATTTACAGGTGGAGGTGTCGGCTTGACCAGGATATCGAGCTGATATTGATTGTGAAGCCAGTAGACAACAAAGATGCCTCCGATGAAGAAGGCAGTGGATAGAATGAGGTAGAGCATGGGTTAAACAGGAAGTCGAAAGTCAAAGGTCGAAGGTCCATACGACTTTTGACCTTCGACCTTTGACTCTAATTCACACTGATCATCGACCCGCGTTCGGTCTTTTCCACTTCGATGCGCGTGGGGAAGGCATCCTTGAGCTCGTCCAAGTGGGTGATGACGAGGATCTTGGCGAAGTCCTCCTTGACGAGGTTGATCGCCTCGACCAGGCGCTGGCGTCCCAGTGCATCCTGTGAGCCAAAGCCTTCATCGATAATAAGCGTTTGCAGGCGTGCGCCCTTCCGCTGCGCAAGGATCTCCGAAAGGGCTAGGCGGACCGCGAAATTGACTCGGAACGCTTCGCCGCCTGAGTACATCTCATAAGCACGGATGCCGGCTGAGTCGCTGATCTGGATATCGAGCGTCTCCCGCAGGTCATCGCGTTTCTTGTCCTTGTATTCGGTCTGCGTGACAAAGCGGATGGACATCTGCCCGTCGCTCAGGCGGTCCAGCAGGTCGTTGGCTTTTTCCTCGATCTGAGGCAGCGCCTGCTCGATCAACAGGGCCGGGACACCATCCCTGCCGAAGGCGCGCTCGAGGGTTTTGTGCTGCACGATCCGCTTCTGGAACGTTTCGCGTTCCTGATCAAATTGCGCTTTGCGGTCCCGTTGTGTGCTGAGGATTTCCACTCGCTGCCGGGCGCCGCCCAGCTCACTGCGCGCCTTGTTCTCGCTCTCACGCAAACGGAAGAGTTCACGTTCGGCTTCATCCAGGTTGGGAGACTCAGCCTCAGCATTTTTCAGGCTTGTTTGTGCGGCTGCGTGCTGTGATTCCAGGGTTTCGATTTCAGTCTGACGATTTGCGATTTCAGATCTCAGGTTGGCGATTTCACTTTCGATCTGCCTGCTGACTTCCCGGGCAGATTTCAAATTGCTGAAATCCTCCTCGATGGCGCGCAGCTCATTTTCTTTTTCACGCAGTTCGTCATGCGCAGCTGCATCGTAGCCAAGCTTGGCAAGTTCCTTGTCCAGCCTGGCAAGCTGCTTCTGTTCCTCGACCGCATACTTCCCACCTCCGAGAGTCTTTTCAACTTCCTTGAGGCGCTTTTTGCCGGAGATTCCCCATTCATTCGCGGCGAACTGCAGGGTATCCAGCCTCTCGCTCAACTGCGAGATTTCGCTCGCAAAACGGATGCGCTCATTTTCGGCGGAGGTGAGCTTTGAAATTTGTACTTCGCCATCTGTAATCTGTTGAGCCAATTCTGAAGCCTCAGCCTGATTGGCGCGGTAACGGTCGCCCTTTTCCCTGCCTTCGACCTCAAGTTGTTCCAGCGTTGACTGGCGATGCGCTTCGCTCAGCTCCTGCCCGCACAATGGACAGGTGGCGCCCTCAGCGGATTCGAGCGCGTCGATCCTTTCCTTGAGCTGGTTCATGACTGTTTTAAGTGCTTCGTTCTCTGCTTTTAACTCGGCTTGTCTTTCACGCGCAATATTCCTTTGATCTTCCAGCCTGGCGCGAGCCCGGACTTTTTCCTCTGCCTCGGTGAGAAGGCTGTGTGTCTTTTCGATTTCAGCCTCCAGTCCACTGATGGAGGACGACTGCTCACTGATGACTTTTTCCTGTTCCTGTAGCAGTTCCAGTTCCTGTTCAAGGCGCGCTTTTTCCACGGCGATTCGCTCCAATAGAGGCACACGTTCCTTTTCATGCTCGTGAAACCTGGAAGCCACCCCGTTCCACTCCTCAAGTTCGTTGTGCACCTTCTGCCAGGCTTTATGCGTAGCCTCGATCTCTTTGGCGCGGTTAATGAGATCCGCGTACGAGTCGCGATCCGCCTCTTTGTCGGCAAGACGAGTTTCCAGTCCCGAAAGATTCGTGCGCGAGCGCTCGAGTGAAGCGCTTAACGTGGCGACCAGCTTACGCTGTTCCTCCAGTGAGGCGACCGTCATCTTGATGGACTCAAGAATGATCTCCTGCGCGGTGCGTGTGGCAGTCAATTGTGTGAGAGCCGATTCCAGTTCCAGCAGCCTTGACTTGCGCGTCTCCTCCTCTGCAAGCTCAGCGTCAATCTCCGAAATGCGGCCCTCGATCTCGTCCACTTCACGTTCGATGGCTTTGCGTTTTTGCGCGGAGCGGTTTTTATATTGCTCCCAGATTTCAAGCCCAAGGATATTGCTCAATACATCCTTGCGCCTGCCCGGGTTCTGCTGTGTGAACTGGTCGGCTTTGCCCTGCAGGAAGAATGAGGCGTTGACGAAGGTATCGTAATCGAGCCGCAGGATCTGTTCGATGCGCGCCTGGGTATCACGCGTCGTTTTTTCGGTGAGCGGCCGCCAGCCTTCATCGTTCTGGATCTGGAATTCAAGGACCGTGCTTTTATTACGCGGCAGCGTTCTACGGACACGATAGGTATTCTACTCGTGCTGGAACG
>DATFET010000181.1:0-18102 GCA_035250835.1 Anaerolineales bacterium | reverse complement strand
GCAAGAAAATATCTGAACCTGTATAAAAAGCTTATAGAAACATCCAATGTAAGAGCTACAGTCAGTTAGTTTATTGATGAGGGAACCATGAAGACACGCGCTGTCATACTTGCAGGAGGAGAAGGTTCAAGGCTCGGAGTGTTAACCCAGAAGCGGACGAAGCCGGCCGTCCCGTTCGCGGGCAAATATCGCATCATTGATTTTCCTCTGTCGAACTGCGTCAACTCCGGCATCTTCGATGTCATGGTCCTGGCGCAATACCGACCGCAATCCCTGATAGAGCATATCGGCTCAGGAGCGCCCTGGGATCTCAATCGGGATTTTACCGGTGGGATAAAAATTCTTACACCTTATACAGCACGTAACAACTCGGCCTGGTTTGAGGGCACGGCTGATGCCGTCCAGCAGAATTTCGGATTTATCAAGAAGGATTCCCCCGACCTGGTGTTGATCCTTTCAGGCGATCATATTTATACGATGGATTACGAGCCGATGATTTCATTCCACCTCGATCATCAGGCCGATGTCACTATCGGTACGATCCGCGTTCCCCTGGAAGAAGCCTCGCGCTTCGGTGTCCTGGCTGCCGATAATGATTATCGGGTGACTTCCTTTGTTGAGAAACCGACCAAACCGCCGTCCAATCTTGTGAACATGGGCGTCTATCTCTTCAACCGCGAGCTGCTCGATAAAGTTCTCTGGAAGGACAGGCAGAACTCGAAATCCGCGCATGATTTTGGAAAGAACATTATCCCGGGCCTGATTAAAGCCAAGGCACGCATCTTTGCCTTTCCCTATACAGGGTACTGGATGGACGTGGGAACCCTATCATCCTACTGGCAGGCGCACATGGATATGCTTTCCCCTCAGCCCGCCCTCAAGTTGTACAACCGGGAGTGGATCATTCACACACGTACAGAAGAACGTGCGCCCGCGCGCCTGCCTGCCAGCGCCCATGTCTACGCCAGCATGATCTGTGATGGTTGTTATATCGGCGCCGACTCGCGAGTGGAGAGCAGTGTATTATCGCCGGGCGTGGTCGTCCGGCCCGGGGCTGTGGTGCGTGAGTCCATTCTGCTCACCGATTGTGTGGTCGAGAGCGGCTGTGTTGTCGAGCGGGCTGTCCTGGATAAGCATGTGGTCCTCGGTCCCAATTGCAGGATCGGTGGGGGTATTGCCACCTCAGAGTTCAATATTGCGATCGTGGGGAAAAACAGCAAAGTCCCGGAAGGCTGCGTCATCGAGCCCAATGGAGGCGTTGGAACGGATGTTGCTTTGAGCGATTACGATGAAAAACACATACGGGCCGGGCAATTCATTCAGACCAAGAGACTGCCGAATGAACTTTAAACGCGCCGGCGGCATATTGCTTCATCCCACGAGTTTTCCCGGGCGTTATGGCATCGGCGACCTGGGTCCGCAGGCCTTCCGTTTTGTGGACTGGCTCGCCTCCACAGGCAGCAAGCTCTGGCAGATCCTGCCCCTTGGCCCAACGGGCTATGGTGATTCACCCTATCAATGTTTTTCCGCGTTTGCCGGGAATCCCTATTTGATTAGTTTTGATGCCCTCATGGAAGATGGATTATTGACCGAGGATGATTTGGAGTCGATGCCGGCTTTCAGCGCCTCCCGCGTGGACTTCGGTCAGCTCATCCCGTGGAAGCTAAACCTTTTGCAAATAGCCTTTTCCCGTTTGCCTTCTGCGCCAGAAGAATTCCACAGTGAACTCGAGCGCTTCAACCAGGACAACGCATCCTGGCTCGATGATTACGTCCTGTTCATGTCCATCAAGGAAGCCAATGGCGGCGGAGCGTGGAGCGATTGGGACGAAGGCCTCCGCCTGCGTAAAAAACCCGCCCTGGAAAAAGCTCGCGCTGATCAAGCGGAAAACATTTTGCGTCACTCGTTTTACCAGTTTTTGTTTTTCAGGCAGTGGAACAAGCTGAAGAAATATGCACACGAACGCGAGATCACGATCATCGGCGACATTCCGATCTTTATCGCCTACGACAGCGCGGATGCCTGGGCGAACCCGAAGTTGTTCTTCCTGGACGAGAAAAGTCTCCCTACGGTTGTGGCCGGCGTACCACCCGATTACTTCTCTGCGACCGGGCAGCTCTGGGGGAATCCACTGTACAGGTGGAAAGCCCATAAGAAGACCGATTATGAATGGTGGATCGAGCGATTCCATTCCGTGCTGAACCTGGTGGACATCGTTCGGCTCGATCACTTCCGCGGCTTCGCCGGATATTACGAGATACCCTTCGGAAGCCCCACTGCAGAACATGGACGCTGGGTAACCGGTCCCGGCAGGGATTTTTTCAAGAAACTCTCTCCAGCATTGACTGATAAGAAAGGGGAGACGCTTCCGATCATCGCTGAGGACCTGGGCGTTATTACGCCAGATGTAATCGAGCTGCGCGATAAATTCCATCTGCCCGGCATGAAGATCCTGCAGTTTGGTTTTGGCGCCGCCGATGATCCTTTCCTCCCGCACAATTATTCGCGCAATTGCGTCGCTTATACGGGGACACATGATAACGACACAGTCCGCGGCTGGTACGAATCTGCACCGGAAAGGGAACGCGACTTTGCCCACCGTTACCTCGGAACGGACGGGACTACGATCTCCTGGGATATGATCCGCTGTGTGTGGGCTTCGGTCGCAGTCTACGCGATCGCCCCGATGCAGGATATGCTGAACCTGGGCGGGGAGGCGCGTATGAACTTCCCCAGCCGATTGGGTGGTAACTGGGACTGGAGGATGGGGGAGGACGACCTGAGCGATTCTCTGGCTGTAAGGTTGAAGGAATTGAACGATCTATATTTGCGGTAAAAATCTGTAGCATCCAACTTTTTGCAAGTTTTCTACCCATAAATTAACAGTCCGCCGAAATGGGCGGACTGTTTCAATAACGAGATCAATGATCGGCTGAGCTGGAGCGCATTCAGTCCTGATCTTTGAAGAGCGACCGGTATTCTCCATAACCTTCCTCTTCCAACTTTTCCACTGGAATAAATCTCATGGCGGCAGAATTCATGCAATAGCGCAAACCCGTCGGTGCGGGACCGTCATCGAAGACGTGCCCCAAATGAGAATCCGCCTGCTTTGAGCGGACCTCGTTCCGCGCCATGAACAGTTTGAAGTCGGTATGGGTGGAAATATTTCCCGGCTCCAGGGGCCGGGTAAAGCTGGGCCAGCCGGTACCCGAGTCATATTTGTCAAGCGAACTGAAAAGCGGCTCACCCGAGACAACATCTACATAAATTCCTGCCTTTTTGTTGTTCCAATATTCATTTGAGAATGGGCGTTCTGTACCTTCATGCTGCGTGACTTCATATTGCAGCGGCGACAGGCGCTTGCGCAGTTCCGTATCTGATGGTTTGGTAAAGGTTGCCATTTTAGCCTCCTGCTGATCGTTTCTCTAGTTGTTGATTATTTTATTTCATGATGCTTAGCAGGGCATGAATTTTACGTTTAGGGATATTGGCTTAAGAGGTTTGTAATATTTTTACGATCCCACAATTTTAATGAGAAGTCTATCCCGGCGTATTTTTTGATTTATCACTGCCGCCATTGGTCGGCGCGAATATTATCGGCTGCCAGGCGTACGTTTCAGCGATCCGTTTTGCGCGGGTCTCGGTTTTTAGGGTGGATGGAATTCTCAGGTACCTCTGACATATTCTCACCTCGGACTTACCCATATTTTTCTTCCATTTTGGCTGGATCGGTTCAGCATGGAATCTTTACTTACCGCTAATGAATACAATGCCGGGTTCTGTAATTTGAATCTCATCGCCCGTCTTTAATTGTGCAAAATCCTGCTTGGCGAACGCGATCAGAGGCAGAGCTTTGGAGTACAGTTCACTGGCGACCACCGAGGCGAGCGCGAAAAAGAAATCGACATCCGTTGTAATGATGGCGGCCGGAGCGGTCTGAGCCCGGATCGCTTCGAGCAGGACGGCGGTCGTTGTGGAGGAGCCGCGGGTAAAAGGGATGGCAAGGATTTTATCTTTTGCGATGGATCCCGATAAGTCGTGTCGGCGGTCAATGATCTCGCCGGTCTTCCAGTCGTAGCCACCCCAGAAGGAGAGCGGTTCATGGCTGACCAGCACCCGGCCGCGCGCCTCTCCCCGTATAATGACCCTTCCCTGGAACGTCAGCTCAGCCATAATGACTCATCCCGGATAATTTTTCCTGCTATTGCAGAGTTAACACAATCCGCGAGGCTGCCAAAAGCGATCTTTCTGCTCAATAAACCCGGTGTGTAATAGGCGAACTTTGCGGAGTTGGTCATCAGGTTCTGGATCTCATCCGGCAGCATAGGCGACGTGAGGATGCAGGTATCCACGGTGATCTGTGCGCCAAATTCCTGCAAAGGTGAAAGCAAACCAGCTCTTTCTGCAAGCTGGGTCATGGCCCGGCTGGATGTAACCAGGAACTTGACCTCTGGATGTTTACGCTTGCCCTCGAGCATCGGCGCCAGGCGCCGGTACTCTGCCAGTGAAAAATGTGGACTGCCCAACACCACCATGTGTAATTGATCGCTGTCGGTGTGTGTCAATTCCCGCCGTGATTCTCTCAAACTATCTATGGTGATCTCTATCGTTCGAATGGGCGCAATTCCATGAAAAGCGTCATCAAGCGTAGACGCTTCTGGCGTAATGCCCACCATGTGAAACATGGCAACTCCACCTGAAGAAGCGGCAGCGGCGCCAAAGGCTTTCAGCGAATCTTCGTCGGGTTGCATCGTCATTCCGTCAATGACCGGGATTTTTTCGAGCGACGACTTTCCGATCAGGTTACCCAGGACCGGGTAGAAGTCATCGCTGCGTTGTAAGGACTCGGGAATATCTTTCAATTGGAAGAGCAGTTGCCCGGCCCTGTTTTCGGTCAGGTGCAGGCCGATGGCTGGGGCGCGTCCCGTGATGGCGCAGCAAATATCAAACAGGTCCGGGTATCTTTCGGTTCGCGCGCCGAGCACGGAATTGGCAAAGACGATCGCATTCGATTCGCCCCAAGCGATCTGCTGACCGAACGAGGGACGCATTTCGGTCTGGTACGGCGCGCAAGTCCAGGTGGGGATGGTCCCCATGCTCTGATAGGCGACCATCTGACGATACGCCTGCCGCGCCCAATCGGAAGAGACCGACCATTCCTGCCAGTGGTGCTCGTCCAGGCCGCTGACGTTCAGTGTGGTTGGCACAGCGACTTTCGCCCCAAGACCCGCCAGACGCTCGGCAAATTCCAGACCGGCTTCACCGATGTAGACTGTGCTGTCGATGTGAGCACCGCTAATATCCAGCAGTTCGCTTGCACCTGCCACTTCTGCCATGCGCGCGACAATGGACATCGCCATTTTGGCGGCTGGTCCGTATTCGCCATGGAGCATTTCGTGATCTTTGGAAGATATTGTCGGGGTCATACCGTCTTCGTTGGGCGTGATGCCAGATAGATGCCTGTCAGGATCAAAAGGCCTCCGACCAAAACCGCGACCGCAGGCGTTTCATCCAACATGAAATATGCGAGGATTGCGGATGCCACTGGATCGGCAAGTGTGGTGATCGCTACAAAGGAAGCTGGGAGGTAACGCAATGCCCAATTGTATGTGGAATGACCAATCAATTGGGGAATAAGCGCCAGCAGGAAGATCCATAGATAAGTCTGTGCAGGATAGCCGCGCGGCGATTGACCCGCTGCAAACATAAGGATAATGAGCGCGATCGCAGAGATGCCGTACACTAAAAAAATATAAGGGATGAGCGAGATGCTGCGCTCAGCGCGGAGCTTTCTCCCGAGGATGATATAGCCCGACACAGCCCACGCGCCGATCAGCGCCAGGAAGTTACCCCATGTGGCGCGCCCCTGCGTGACCTGGTTCAGCCCGGAGCAGCGCAGGCCATTCTCCCAGCTGCACGCGTCAGATAAGCCAATAATTGTTCCCCCGAGGATGGCGATCGTCAGACCAGCGACCGCCGGACGGGTAAGCTGTTCACCGAGAAAGAGTGGAGAAAGCAGCGCTACCCAGATTGGACCTGTTGATACAAATACGACTGAACTTGCAACCGAAGTGTGTTCAAGGGATGATATCCAGGTGGCGAAGTGGACAGCCAGGAAAAGTCCTGAAGCAATCCCCAGGAGGAATTCATTTCGTGTGAGGCTTGTTAGCTCAGCGCGATACCGAGTCAAAGCCAGCGGAGCCAGCAGCAGGCTTGCGAACGTCAGCCTGAGGGCAGCGATGACCAGCGAGGGCGCGTCTTCCTGGGCGAAACGGATAAAAATGGAGGAAGTGGAAACAGCCAGTATAGCGGTGATCAGAGCGAATGGCAGGATGAAGCGGGCGTGTCCCTCAGTCATCCGCCCATTCTACCGTAGGTCCAATCCTCATGCGCGGAGTCTGTCAGTGATCCATAGGACTCATATGAATGTTTGCCTGGCCCAAGCTGGCAATGAAACACAAAGACCCCGACTCTGTTGATCGGGGTCTTTGACTCTATTTCGTTCTATGGACGAGGGGGAGTATTTTCTGCAAAGTACTCATGGTTGTCGGCGTTCCGAATTGCATTGTCAGGGTTGTTGATGGCGAGGTTCATAGCCGCCGTCTGACCGTACGCGAAATCATCTGTCCCGGCAACGACATTGAAGTGGCTCATTTCGTGGATTAACGTCCCCGCTTTTGAATCTGTACCTGTCATAGGGGCTGACCAGAAGGCATTACAGAGATAGATCTTATATGGCTGGTTGGGATAGACATACGCATAGTAACTCTGCGTGCAGGTGCAGTCATACGTTACGCTCCGATTATAGAACGCATCCCGAATCGCCGTGAAATGGGCTTTGACGGTGTTGAAACGCGTTGTGGTGAAAGCTCCGAACCAGGTCGTATAGCGGGAAGTTCCCGAACTGATTCCAAAGAGATAGTTCTCCGATTGTGTTGAATAGCTCTTAGCGTTGTCATGTGCCGTTATAAGGAGAGACTGTCGACTGGCCGAGCAACTATTAAAGGAAATGCCGCCTGGAGATGAACTGGTGGGGGTGGGACTACCGGGGGTAGGTGTTGTTCTAGGCGGCTTACCTCCGCCCGGAGGTGGAGGGGTAGGTGTACGGGGGGTGGGCTTGGCGCGCCCTTCGACGTTGATGCTGACCTTTTCGGAGAGCAGCACTTCGCGATAATTGTAGTTTTTCCCTTTTGGATCGGATAGATTATAAGCTGCTACGGCATAAAATACTTCGTATGAACCTGATTGTGACAGATCATAGAACTCGCCCAAATTTACCGTGGTTGTCATGCTCTCCCCGGCTTTGAGCGAAATATAGTCCTTGCTCGTGACTTCGGGCCGCTTATAGACAGGACCTGTATAGGGAGCCGGTTGACCGTTGAGCATCACGGCAAAGAGCGGCTCCTCTACACCCTCAAAGGGCGTGTACCATTTCAGTACATCAACGGTTTTGCTGGTCGGGTTGGAGAAAGTCACCGTGACCAGGACTTCCTGGGATTTATCAAAATTGCCGTGGCTCACACTCAGGCTGACATCAGGACCATCTTTCTGGGCAGCTCCGACAACCGATGTGAACAACAGGGCGGCAAGCAAAGCGAACAGTAGTGCATGGAACCGATGTTTGCTTTTCATGTCATTCTCCTCTGCGGGTTGGGATATGAAACATGGTAGCAAATCGGACAGATTAAGTCAAATTAGAATTGGTTACATCAGGACAAATCTTACAGTTGCTTGCCTTTCGAAAAAATGATCCACTCTTGAAGCTCTACAGATACTCATTTAATGTTCATTATTGAACAGTAAAATGTCTGACCTTATGCTTGAAAATACCCGTCCATCCCGCAGACTCGATCGATTTCAGGCGATGCGCGCCGCCCCTGCGCCAAAGCGGAGGACACGCCGCCTATGGATTTGGATCCTGCCTGCCTTGTTCATCATTTATCTCCTTGCTCCGCTCCGTACCAATATTCTTTTGCTTGGAACGGATGATTTGCCTGAGCGAGGCGCGGTCGGGCGGACAGACACGATCATCCTTGCCACGATCGTTCCCACCCGTCCCTACATTGGACTACTTTCCATCCCACGTGACTTGTGGGTAAACATTCCGGATGTTGGCGAGCAGCGCATCAATACTGCCTATTTCTTCGCGGAAGCCAACGAGTCCGGTTCCGGTCCCCGAGCAGCCATGC
Source organism: Anaerolineales bacterium (assembly GCA_035250835.1). Lineage (GTDB taxonomy): Bacteria > Chloroflexota > Anaerolineae > Anaerolineales > Villigracilaceae > Defluviilinea. Next base: position 9,913 of record DATFET010000181.1, on the reverse strand, counting down.
AGACCATTCACCAGAACTTCGGAATCCCGGTCCGTTATTATGGAGTGGTCCATATGTTTGGTCTGGTATCGGCTGTGGACGCGCTGGGCGGCGTGGATATCCACCTCGATTCAGCCATGGGTAGCTGGCAGGCGGGCGACCACCACCTGAATGGGTCGCAGGCGCTTGATTTTGTCCGCGACCGAAGCAGCAGCGATGACTTCAGCAGGATGAGACGCACACAAGTCCTGATTCTCTCCCTGGCGGGCAGGGCGCTCCAACCGGCGAACTGGACCCGACTTCCTAATTTTGTTGATGCTGTCGTTCAGGCAGTTGACACGAATATCCCCATCTGGCAGTTGCCGCGCCTGGCATTTGCCGTCTTGCGAGTCCCGCTTTTTGGCATCGATTCACAGGTAATCTCGCGCGAAATGACTACTCCGTTCCAGACGTCCGGCGGGGCTCAGGTTCTTGCTCCCAATTGGGATGCGATCCGGCCAGTGCTCCAGACGATGTTCGGAGGGTAAAGGCTCGAGGAATCAAAACACCCCTTCGTCGCTGATACATTTTTAAGCCTCGGGAAAATCGGAATTCCCTTCCCTCGCCAGCAGGGACAATTTATCCAGGAGCGGACGCAGGGATTCGGGCGCGTTCGAATCGCTCGTATGGATGGTATGGTGGGTATTGCCTGCCTCAACCGTCACCGTGTATTCGTACTCATCGGGCACAGCATGCTCGATTAGGTTTTGTGGGATTTTGAAGAAATTCGTCTCGGTAATCAGGCGCATCAGTTCCTGTGATTCATCCGCGGGCATCTCGTTCAAGTCGATATCTGAATCTATTTCGCGGCCCAGCATTCCGCCTGTCCGCTTGAAATTTATCTTCGTCACTTTAGCCTCCTTGAATCTCCTGGCTTGCCGTGCCCAGCAGGGATAACTCCTTGACGAGAGGTCTCAGCGAAATGGGCATGGTCGAATCGTTTGTCCGAACAGTGTGATTTGTGACCCCCGCGTCTACCGTAATGGTGTATTGGTATTCGTCAGGCTGGAAGTTTTTGATCAGGTTTTCGGGCAGGTCGAAGAATTGCGCCTCCTCCACCAGGCGGGTAATATTTCTGACGGCGCTGATGGGCAGCGCGTTGAGATTGAGCTCGAATCTCATCCCACGACCGATAAATCCACCGCAACGTTTGAAAGTGATTTTAGCCATCTGTATCTAAATCCTTTCTTTTGCAACCCATGGAAAATCGCGATCATATTTTCATGATTGTATACATTTTGTTAAACGAGGTGCTTGAAAATTTATTACTTGAGCAGTGCAAATTGTATTCATGGTTGGTTCAGATTTAAGTAGGGGAAGTTCGATGGATTTTTCTTCCGTGATGACTAAATTTACTTGTTTGCTTGACAGTTGACCTCTGCGAGACTAAAATTTTGATGAAAAAATTTATAAAAATCTGCCGAGAGACAGATTGACCAAGAAAAGGAGAGGATCATGGCTTTTGAATTACCCAAACTTCCATATGCAGTGGACGCGCTTGAACCGTATATTGACGCCCAGACGATGACCCTGCACCACGATAAACATCATCAGACATATGTAACCAATCTCAACGGCGCTATCGAAAAACACCCGGAGCTGGCTGGCAAATCGCTGGAATACCTGTTGATGGACCTTAACGCTGTCCCGGAGGATATTCGCACTGTGGTGCGCAACCATGGCGGCGGAACCTGGAACCATTCGATGTTCTGGGAGATCATGGGTCCGAATGCAGGCGGGGCCCCGAGCGGAGACCTGGCCCGGGCGGTGGACTCTGCTTTCGGTTCGTTCGATGCGTTCAAGTCTGAATTCGAAAAGGCAGCCAATGGGCGCTTCGGCTCAGGCTGGGCCTGGCTGGTTAAAAAAGGGGACGGATTGGCGATCGTGTCTACCGCCAATCAGGATAATCCACTCTCGGATGGAATGACGCCCGTACTGGGTATCGATGTATGGGAACATGCCTACTACCTCAAATATCAGAACCGCCGCGCTGAATATGTGACCAACTGGTGGAATGTTGTCAACTGGGATGCAGTCGCACAAAGGTTTGGATAGGAAAATTCAGCTTATTGCTTGCATCTGTTCGGAAGCAAGTTATAATCAGAATTGCCAGCGTGTATTTTCCTAGAAGGAGACAACAATGACTCACATTATCACCAGCTTGTGTGTACGCGACCGCGGCTGCATCGACGTTTGTCCCGTCGAATGTATGGTGCCCGGTTATCCCATCCATGAGTGGCCTTGGATCTATATCGATCCGGATACCTGTATTGATTGTGGCGCATGTGTCCCGGAATGTCCTTTCGCAGCCATTTTCCCGGAGGATGAGGTTCCTGCTGCATATACTGCCAAGGGTGGGGAATACATCAGCAATGTTGGCCTGACGGGTCATTTTGAGGGCACAAACCACCATGGTGGTCCCATTGTGCTCGATACAGTCAGACAGCTCGAAGCCGGCGAGGTTGTGGATCTCACCCCGGATATCAAGCCGAACTATGATTTCTTCAAGGGCGGACCCGGCTATTCCTCCAAAGACCAGGATGATGGCATGTAAGTTGTACTCAATGGTGGAAGAAAAATCCCGCAGACATGCGGGATTTTTTATTCAGGGTTCATCGCATCCATCAGCAGTTCCTGCCCGATCCATTGCGCCAGCCTCTCATTGTCCTGCTCGAGGGCAACCACGACTACGAGAGGGGATGCCTGCCAGTTGGGGGGTGTACCTGCAATAAACCAGGTGACCGGGGATTCTTCGCCGGTCGCCCGGCCGATATGTGACCAGTAATTCTTTCCCTCGGGGATGTAGGCTGCCGCCGTTTCCTGCGCCTGCGAGGGTTGGACCGCTTCGAAAGGCGTTCCTGTCGCTGGAAGAACAACCCACCCCTCCTGAGGTGTGTTGACCGCAACAGCAATGCGCGGCGCTGGTGCCGTCCCCTGGTTGCTCAACGCCGCAGATGCGAGAGCAGCCTGCAGTGGAGAGACATGGTATTCATCAACATCCGAAGTTGGAATAGGAATGGCGGTTTCAAGCTGTACCTGTGGGGCAGTGTCAAAGCCGAATGCCTCATAAACCGCATTTGATTTAGCTTCATCCAACTCGCTGTCATCGAACAACGCCCTGGCAAAAGGCTCGATCATTGAGCCAGCCGGATAGACTCCCTGCACAGCCCGGTTGATAAGGGACTTTTTATCGTCCTGGTTGAGCTGGTCGCCAATCTCGTTCAGGTGATTTGGGTTGAACGTCGGGTGAGATGACATGGCAAGGATCTCGCCGCTCTGCGCGTTCATAAGCAGTACTGCTCCGCTATGACCCAGCATCATCTCATCTGCGCGGCGCTGCAGGTCCAGGTCCAGGCTCAGGCGTACATCCAGGCCTGGAGGCGACATCCCATACAGCAAGTGGTTCCACCAGATCATGGCTGCCGGATTGCCCCTCACTCCGCGTAGATACTCATCCATGGAGGCTTCCAGGCCGGATTGTCCGTAAATGGGATGGTTGTATCCTGTGACAGGCGCCAGGTCGGGATATTCGTACACACGGGCATAGCTGCCAGCCTGCCCGCTCGTCGAGTTGATCGACGTGTTGTCGCGGTCGATCAGCATGCCGCGCTTGACGTAGCGGTCTTCGATGATGCGCCGTGGATTATCCGTACGGGTCAACAGGTCAGGTCCACGCACAACCGCCCACCATCCAGTGGCGAGGGCTATCGCGAAAAACCCAAGGAAGAGGCACGTTCCCAGGGCAAGATAAGGCTGAGGCTTGGGGAGAGGCGCCGGCTCTTCATCCAGGTGATTGCTGATCAGGATCAGGAAGAGCAGGGTGATGAAGGAGGTCAGCAGGGATGATCCGCCATACGAGAGAAATGGAAGGGTCACACCGGTCAGTGGGAGCAGCCGCAGGTTGCCGCCGATGATTAACAACGTTTGGATTCCAAGATAAGCTGTGATGCCAGCCGCGAACAATCTTCGGAAAAGATCGGGAGCGCGCATGGAGATGCGAAGGCCGCGGGCGATGAGCAGACCAAAAAGGATGAGCAGGGCGATGGTGCCCATGAGGCCGGTCTCTTCCGCGATAGCAGCGTAGATGAAATCGGAGATGGCAACGGGAACGAGCGCGGGACTTCCCAGGCCGGGACCGCGCCCTTCAATGCCTCCGTTGGCGATGGCGAGCAGGGATTGGATGATCTGATACGAGCTGCCGCTTGGGTCGATCCACGGGTTCAGCCAGGAATCGATGCGGGCCTGGATGATGTCGATGATGAAGTAGCCTGCGACGGCAACCAGCGCAAGGAACAGGATGCTGTAGAGGACCGTCCTGCGCCGCCCAGTTGCAAGATAGAGCATGACCGTATAGAGAGCGATAAAAATCGAAGCAGTGCCAAGATCACGTTGAAAGAGCAGCAGCAAAATCGCGATGCCGCTCAATAAAATGGTCGGGTAGATCATCGAGAGGGTACCGGCTTGGAGTTGAATACGCCCTGCCAGATACGCGGCAAGATAGGCGACCAGCAGAAGCTTGAGAGGCTCAGATGGCTGAAAATACACGCCGCAGCATCCGAGCCACAGGCGAGGACCATACCCGATGGGATTCGTGCCGAATAAAAGAGTCAGGGCTGTAAGGAACAGACCGCCAGTCAAAAGCACATATTTGTACTTTCTCAGAAAACTGAGCGTAGACGGAAGCCTGAGACCGGCAATGAAGACCAGGGCGCTGATGACAAGCCAGAGCGACTGACGGGCCCCGGAGCCCAGGTCAAGCCTCCAGTTTCCCAACTCGATCCCTCCACCGAATCCAGCCTGGCTGGCATGGACCAGTTCCAAAGGGTCCAGCCGCCACACGGTGAGAAGCCCCCAGCCGCTCAGTAACGCAGCCACAGGAAACAAATAGGGGTCTGCATCTGGCAGGTATCTGACGATGGCTCGGTGGACATAGTACACAGCAACTCCCCATACGGCCAGCGCCAGCCACTGTGACCAGCGATAGTCCACCTCCAGCGTGCGGGCGCGGACGGCAGGGGAGAGTGTGATGATCAATGTCTGTAATATGAGAAAGCCGGCTGCAATCTTCAGCAGGTTTCCCTGGGTAATTCGATTCATTATAAGTACTTGGTGACCAGCAGATCCAGCTTTTGGAGTGTGGAAGGAGGGATGACATTTTTATGTGTGATCAAGGCTGTTGAGAGGGCGTGCTTGCACTCACAATTCCGCTCTGGTTTGAGATTCTTCACCAATCGGCGGACAGCCTCCTGCGCAAGAGATGTATTCCTGTTGAGGGTCTGGATCACCATTTCAACGGTCACCGGCGCCTCGCTCTCATGCCATACATCGTAATCCGTGATATGTGCCATCGTTGCGTAGCAGATCTCTGCTTCGCGGGCGAGAAATGCCTCGGGTGAAGCGGTCATGCCGATGATGGACATCCCCCAGCTGCGATAGGTTTGGGATTCACCTTTTGTCGAAAACCGAGGGCCTTCGATAGTGATGAATGTTCCGCCGCGATGGACTACGCCTCCAGCCGCCTGGACGGCTGATTCGAGCTGATCGGATGTATCTGGGCAGAAGGGATTCGCCACACTGACATGCGCCACCAGTCCTTCGCCAAAAAATGATCGTGCCCGTCCATGGGTGTTGTCGTAGATCTGGTCGGGAATCACGATGTGGCCCGGTTGCAATTCCTCCTTCAGAGAACCGCAGGCGCTCACACTGATCATCCGCTGGACTCCCATTGACCTCAAAGCATAGATATTCGCTCGATATGGCACTTCGCTCGGAGTAATGTGATGCCCGATGCCATGCCGTGCCAGAAACGCAACACGCATTCCTTCGAGCGTGCCGACGACAATCGGCGCGCTGGTCTGTCCAAACGGAGTTCCGACGCTGTACTCATGGGTATCCAGCAAACCGGGCATGGTATACAGCCCGGAGCCGCCAATCACTGCCAGGGTCACTTGTTCGGTCATGTCTGAACTCCTGTTCTAGATTGAAGGTGCAGGGACGGATTTATCATCCGCATCGATGCGAATGCTGAAAACCGTGTTCCCGCACTTGAATTCATCACCTGTGATTACAACCGCGGGAGTCGTCAGCTTATTCTGGTTGAGAAACGTCCCATTGGTGGAGTTGAGATCCTCGAGCCACCATTGTCCATGGTGATAGGCAATACGGGCATGATGCGCCGACAATGCTTCATCCATGACTGAAAGATCGGTGTTCGTATCACGCCCGAGCACAATCTCGGGTTGTGTGAAATACATCATGCTTTCCTTACCCTCACCGATCTTTATGAAGAATGTGATACCGAGCTTCCTCTGGGTCGAGAGCTTATTCCCCTGTTGCCTGAGCTCCTGCAAAAGTGTAAAAAATGCCCATGCTAAAAACGCATAGAGTGCTATCGCCAGTGCAATCCGCAATGCGAGTACAACGGTAGCGATCATTGATCGGAGGAATCTTCAGGGGATCTCTTTTTATCAGGTTTGATTTCCACGGTGACCTGACTCAGCGCAGCGGTAGGTCTTTCATTTTTGCCCGGGTCCAGGTCCAGAGGCGAGGTGGAGGCGAGATCAGGGCGGGGAGGCGGGGAATCTTGACCAAAGATCAATGCAACACCTGCCAGGGAGATCACATCACCCGGATATAGGACTGTCTGGCTGGTCCTCTGTCCATTCACGAACGTTCCACCGGTCGAATTCAGATCGAAAAGGACAAACCGTCCCTTGATGGCTCGCAGCTGGGCGTGGTTGCGCGAAACGCGCGGGTCGTCGATGACGAGCTGGTTTTCAAGCCTGCGCCCAATATTGACCACCGCCTCATTGAGTGGATGTACTTTTACCCCTTCAATGATGAGAAAAGCATTTTCAGGAATACCTGAATTATCTTCTGGTACAGTGCCCGAAACAGGATTCTGCATCCCCTGGGTTTCTGCGACCGGCTCCAATTTGTGTGAAGCCACCACCCTGACTTCCTCCGCCGAATACGTGTCATCGGTTGTGATCGTTATAATCGGCTGGCCGACAAATTTCAGACCGGCCTCCCTTCCAGCTGTCGTGATGATGTTCTTGAGCGTGTCGATCGTTCTCTGCTCCTTCCACATCGGGGATGTGTCCGTGGAAACGATCAGTGTGAATACGTTGGGCGCCAGAGGGCTGTCATTCTTCTGTTGAACGATATTTTCCCGGATGGCTGTTGCCAGGTGCTGGATGACACGGTCTTCAAGTTTGAGTCCCGGTAATATTCCCACCAGATGATCCTCGACCAGTTTCTGTAGATTAGCTTCCAATTGTTCAAGTTTTAACTTCATAGAGGCTCTCAAACCGCTGTTCGGTTTTTGGTATTATAGAGGCGAGAGGGGAAATCTGCAAGATACAGCATACTTGCAGTTTAGGCAGGTTTCTATTAACGCACGGGATAGCCTACGGCAAGGCTTGCTGACAGTTTGGACAGATTTTTTCTTCTTCGTGGACAGCAAAGCCGCATCTCGGGCAGGATGTTGGGTGAGCCTCGCCCAGCGGAGCGCCACAGGCCAGACAGTTCCCTTCCCCCAGCGGATTAGCAGTACTGCAATAGTCGCAGGTGATTCGGGTCAAACGATCAGACAATTTGAGAGATGCGCCTCGATTGACTAGGGTTCGTTCGATCACCTTCCATACATTTTCGCAGAGCTGGATGCTTTCAATATCCTGGGCGATATCGTCCAGGCGGCTGAGCAGGTGGAATGGATTGCGCAAAGCCGAGAAAGCAGTCTGACCAAGACTCGCCGCAATCCCCATCCAAGCCTGCTGACCCACCTCCACCATAACCCCATCCTCAACGGCCTGAACGCCGACGGTCACGCCAGTATGCCCTCCAGAGCGTGAGCCCACATGGGTGGCGATCTGGACTGCCATTTTATCCTTTGTCCCGACAACCCGCGCATGCATGTTTCCACGGTTGAATTCAGCCAGGAGCGCCTGGGCGATATCAGAGGGTTGGATATTTCCGTGAAAAATTCGTCTGTCCATGTTTTCGATTATAATCCTCGTTACAAGCGACGACGATTCTGTCGTCGCATTCAGTATCTTATGAATGTCTACGCAATGAAACGACTTTGGTTTAAGATTCTAACCGGGGGTTTAGCGATAGTGGTTCTGGGCGCTGGAGTTCTGTCTTTAGCGGAGCAGGCAGGAGCATATCAGGATGTGTCCACCCCGGCCGGAGTCTTTGTAACTGTTACATACACCGATCCGATCAATATTCGGAGTGGACCCAGCACAGTCAATTACCCGATCATTGGACAGCTGGATCCAGGCACCGTGGTCCCCGCCCTGGGTGTTTCCCCGGCCCGTGAATGGGTGCAGATTTCGTATCCGGGCACGGCCAGTGGGACGGGTTGGGTCTACGCGTCGTTCGTATCCGTCTCGGGCGGCGAGCTGCAGATCGTGGAGCCGCCTCCGACTCCCACCCCGCCGGTAACGTCCACTGTTGACCCGACTCTTGCCGCAGCTTTCAACATCCAGCCCACCCAGACGCGTATGCCGACCTTCACAGCCCCACCTCCCCTGACTGTGCCCCAGTTCGAGGACGAGAGTTCATCCCCTGCGTCCAGCGTGTTTGGTATTTTTATCATTGGGCTGGGTTTGATCGGCGGCGTTGGACTGCTTGTGTCGTTTCTCCTGCGAAAGTGATTGAGAGGCATTGTTGCGTAAAGCCAAAGCTGTCATCGGGCTTGCAGCAATTCTCGGGGTAACGCTGCTGGGATGGGTGAGTCCATCCCCGATCCGTGTGCTGGCACAGCAGCCGACCGGATCGATCCCGACCGTCACGGGCACGCCATCCGGTCCAACCATTCGCGTGGACCAGAGTCTCCAGCAGATCAGTGTATACGCTGGTCCAGGCTCATTTGATTATCCTGCTATTGGCGTGCTCCTGGGCAATGAGACCGCGCCAGCGCTGGGCCGTGCCGATGGCAGGGAGGAATGGATTCAGATCTATTACCCGGGTGTGCCTGGTTCGGTGGGCTGGGTCTGGTCCCTGCAGGTTGGGCTTTCTCCCGGTGCGCTGCTGCCTCTTGTAGAGATTCCGCCCACCCCGACGCCTGCTTCGACGCCAACCATTAATCCGACTCTTGAAGCAGCATTCGTCGGGCAGCAGACTCCAACCCGCCTGCCGACCTTCACGCAGCCTGCGCCGGTCGAAGCACCAGTCTTTACGGACGAGACTGACACTCAGGAGCGTGGTATTCCTACTGGGCTGTTGATCGTAAGCCTGGCTTTGTTTGGTTTCTTTGGAGCTGTGATTTCCTATTTGCGCGGCAGGTAGAACCAGAACAAAGTTAACACAAATAAAAAAGACCGAGCACTCGGTCTTTTTTATTCACTGATTGATCTCAGTTCTGGCAGGAGCAGGAACCACCACAACCACAGCCGCCCTCACCGTGTTCGTGACCATGCGCTTTTACATTTGGGCTCTCCACAGCAAAACCCGCGCCGCGGACCGGATCGTTTACGAAGTCAATGCTTGCCCCACGCAGGTAGTCCATGGATACTTCGTCCACCACCACTTTGACACCATTTGCCTCAAAGGTGGTATCCAAATCACGGAAATTATTATCCAGTGCCATGCCAAAATTCACACCGCAGCAGCCGCCTCCGGCCACGTAGACGCGCAGGGCATACCCTTCAAGGTTGCGCTCTGCAAGAATGTTCCTGATCGCGTCAGATGCAGCGGTTGACAGGGTAATCGTAGAGTTTTCAATCTGAGTGATTGTTTTGGTATCGAGTTCTTCTAGCATTTTTTCTCCTTTTGGAGTGAATTGGATATATATTATCAAATTCGTTCAGGACTGTCAACCAATTGTTCGTCAATTGCTCATCAAGTCGTTATTCTTGACACATCCCACTTGCGCCTGTAAAATCCGTCT
>DATFET010000172.1:0-4203 GCA_035250835.1 Anaerolineales bacterium | reverse complement strand
AGCTAAAAAGAATTTCGTAGTGCTGGCTTCCGGCCGGCTCTCCAATGAGGACCTTTTCAATCTAAAGAGCCTTGCTGATCAGTCGGAAGGCACAGCCTATCTCTATTCCCGCATGGGTGGCGGCGAGTTGACTACGCGGCTGGGTGTGGGTGAGGGCACGAATTTTGCAAAGATGGGCGCGGGCAGCACCATCGTCATCGTTGCATCCGACCTGTATCAGGAGGCGCCGATCTGGTATCTGCGCGTCAAACAGGCCGCTGACCGCGGCGCGACCTTGATCGTCCTGAACCCGCGTGAGACAAAATTGGACCGCTTCGCTTCGTATGTTGTCCGCTATGCGTATGGCGATGAAGTGAAGACCGTGCAGGACCTGGGTGGAAGCTCAAAGATCGCTGAGGCCTTCAAACAGGCAGAAAATGCCGTCATCCTGTTCGGCAGCGATGGATTGGGTTTAGCTGGCTCGACGAGACTGGCATCGGCATGTGCAAAGCTGCTGCAGGACAGCGGTCATACCGGCAAAGCCAATACTGGACTCATCGGTGTGTGGGAACGTGCAAACGATCAGGGCGCCTGGGAAATCGGCTTCACTGTGGAAGATAATCTGGCGCAGGCGCTTAAGGGCAAGGCTGTCTATATTGTCGGTGCGGATCTGATAGGGGATGACCCGAAACTCGCCGAAGCGCTGGAAGGCGCGGAGTTCATCGCCGTGCAGGATGTGATGGAGACTGCAACAACTGAAATTGCGGATGTGCTCCTTCCCGCCCAGGCATTTACCGAACGGGAAGGCACATTTACTTCCGGCGAACGGCGCGTGCAGCGCTTCTACCCGGCGGTGCCTGTGACAGGCGATGCGCTGGCTGATTTCTCGATCACCTCGCAAATCGCCGGCCAGATGGGCCTCGTTCTTTCAGGAGTTTCCGTTTCGGCAGTGTTCGATGTGTTGGCTGCTTCGGTCAAATCGTTCGAGGGCCTGACGTACCAGAAGCTAGCAGAAGTGAGGCCGCAGTGGCCCATCGTCGGACGCAGCGACCTGTTCTATGGCGGCACCACGTACGAGAACAAGCTGGGGATGGGTTCTCACCTGTCAGCCGCCGCGACGCCTGGGGAGGCGGTCAGCATCCCGCAGGTCGAGACGGAAGCGAGTCCGCGTCCAAAGGAAAATGAATTGCTGGCAGTCCCGATCACCAAGTTGTACGACCGCGGCACAACTGTCATGCAATCTGCCGACCTGCTGCGCGAGTGGATCGGCGGACCGACCATCTCGCTGCATCCGGATGCGGCTCAGACCCTGGGCGTGGAGGCAGGCCAGCTGATCACCGTCAGTTTCGACGGCGTGAGCGGCGAGGCAGTCGTAAAACTGGATGATACGATCTCGGCTGGCGTCGCCTTGATCCCGCGCAGCATGGGGCTGGCGATCCATGAGCCTGTGCCTGTGAAAGTAAGCGCGTTCGCAAAGGTGAAATGATGCTATCGGATTGGACTCTCTGGATTGAATGGTTTGTCAAATCACTGGTAGTGATTCTTGCATTGCTGGGCGGCTTTGCGTATCTGACCTGGTATGAGAGACGGGCGCTGGCGCGCATCCAGTCTCGTATCGGACCGAACCGAGCCGGACCCCTGGGCCTGCTTCAGCCGATCGCCGATGCGGTGAAGCTGATCTTTAAGGAAGAGCTCACGCCTGCCAAGGCGGACAAAATACTCTTCTTCTGGGCGCCTGTCATTACAATGGTGCCTTCCATCGTCCTGGCTGCCACCATCCCCTTCGGACCGGATGTGGAAATGTTTGGGCGCACGATCACGCTCTCTGTGGCAAATATCAACGTCGGCGTGCTGTATCTGATGTCGATTGCATCGATCGCGGTCTACGGGATCGTGCTGGCGGGCTGGTCTTCGAATAGCAAATATGCCATGCTGGGAGGGCTGCGCTCTTCCGCCCAGATGATTTCGTATGAGCTTTCCCTCGGACTGATGTTCGTGACCGCCATCATCCTGGCCGATTCGATGAATCTGCATGAGATTGTAGATCGACAGGCCGGTATGTGGTATGTGGTCGTGCAGCCTGTGGGCGCGTTGATCTTTTTGATCGTGACGCTCGCGGAAGTCAACCGCGCTCCCTTCGACATGCCCGAAGCCGAACAGGAGCTGACCGCGGGCTATCACTCGGAATATTCAGGCATGAAATTTGCCCTGTTCTTCATGGCCGAATACCAGAAGATGATCGTCATTTCCATGATCGCCGCGACGCTGTTCTTTGGCGGGTACCGTGAGTTCTGGTTCCTGCAGGATACGATCTTCAGCGTTGACCGTTACTGGTGGCTGGGTCCCATCTATCTATTCATAAAAGTGGTCTTTTTGTTGTTCCTGATGATCTGGGTGCGCGCCACCTGGCCTCGAATCCGCTATGACCGGCTGATGTCCTTTGGCTGGAAGATATTGCTGCCGCTGTCGCTGGTGATCGCCTTCATTACAGCAGCCGGCGTTTTACTGACGGATGACCTCAACAACCCTGTATGGATTTGGAGCGTTCCGCTCGTTTCGGCAGTTGTGGGCATCTTTACTGTTGTAATTGTTTACCGTGAATTGAGGAGAAAAGTCTATGAGCGTGCTTGAGCCTGTTGTTGAGCTTGTGCGTGGACTCGGCACCACGCTTAAGATGATGTTCGAACGCCCGGTAACGTTCCAGTATCCCGAGGAGAAACGGCAGGTACGTCAGCGTTTCCGCGGCCGTCATGTGCTGAAGCGTTACGAGAACGGCCTGGAAAAGTGCATCGGATGTTCGCTGTGCGCGGCAGCCTGCCCTGCGGACGCGATCTTTGTGGAGGCCTCCGAGAACACAGACGAGAGACGCTTCTCCCCTGGAGAGCGGTATGCCTCCACCTATGAGATCAATATGATCCGCTGTATTTTCTGCGGATATTGCGAGGATGCCTGTCCCACTGAGGCGATCGTGCTCGGTGATAATTATGAGCTCTCGTTCTTCGACCGCCGCTCTGCGATCTACACCAAGGAGATGCTGCTCGAGCCCGTCCCAGCCCAGGCGATGACGACTCCCCAAAAAGTGGAGCCCGGCAAATACGACAGGCGTTCTGTGCCGGAAATGAAAGATCCCGAGGATTAGTAGAAAGGCAGACACGTACACCCATTTATTCGTGTACCTGCGGAATGCATACATGACACCCGACCTTATCCTCTTCCTTGTCCTTGCCCTGGTTGCGATTGCAACTGCCATTGGCATACTGTTGAGCCGCAATGCGGTCTACTCCGCAATGTTCCTTGTGCTCAATTTTATTACGGTGGCAGTATTCTATCTGCTTCTGGGCGCGCCATTCATCGCCATGGCGCAGATCACGGTGTACGCAGGCGCGATCATGGTGCTGTTCCTGTTCGTCATCATGCTGCTCGGCGCGGAGAGTTTGCCACAGTCAGACGTCCTGCCCTGGCAAAAGCCGCTGGCGGTCACCCTGGGAATTATCCTTTTGGCGGAGGCGGCATATCTGCTTGTCACGCGAGTGGGTCCGCAGGAGTTGGTCGGTCTGCCCGGGGCAGCTGCGAATGAATCGCTGACGCTCCAGCAATTGGGTCTGACCCTTTTCAACGATTACCTTCTGCCGTTCGAGGTCACATCCATTCTCCTGCTGGTCGCGATGGTCGGCGCCATTGTGCTGATCCGTAAAGAGAAAAGAGTGCATTGAAGTTATGATCCCAATCGATTATTACATCATCCTCTCTGCGATCCTGTTTACGATCGGCGCACTCGGCGTGCTGATCCGCCGCAACGCGCTCATTATTTTTATGTCCATCGAATTGATGTTGAATGCAGCCAACCTGGCGATGGTCGCATTCGGCAGCGTGTTCAATAGCTTCAACGGACAAATTTTCGTCTTCTTCGTGATCGCAGTCGCTGCGGCGGAGGTCGCGGTGGGGCTGGCGTTGATCGTCGAGATCTTCAAGTCCAAGCGCAGTATTGACGTGGACCAGATGAACAGTATGAAGGGTTAGCATGGATTTCGTCCAATCATCAAACACAGGTTTTGCCTTTCTTGCCCCGTGGCTGGTCTTTGCCCCGCTGGTCGGACTTCTCATCAATCTTATCTTCGGCGGCTGGCTGATGAAACGCTCGTGGGGAGAATAGGTGGTTGGCACAGTTGCCAGCCTGGCATCCGGCGCGGCGCTCATCGTTTCGGTGCTGCTGGCGTATACGGC
>DATFET010000169.1:0-2911 GCA_035250835.1 Anaerolineales bacterium | reverse complement strand
GCTCGACCAGCGCGTTCCATGTCGATTCAGAAAACTCTGAAAATTCCCTGTGCAAATTAAAATTCATAAATGATTCTCATCCCTGATCAAGCGTCTTTGGTTTATCGTCCCACACAGAAATTTTACCAGTATAATGATGACAACTTTTTGGTCATTATTTGACAAGTCTTACGCTGTGTCTACATTCGATTTAAACATCCTCCCCATTCACCGGGTGAACGGACAGGAATCGGCAGAACTGCCGGGCCTGATGGCGCTCACACCGCCGCGCAAAACCGGGCGCGGGCGTGAACACGATACGCTGATTGTGTATCTTACACTTTCGGGGAATGCCACGCTTTCCTCTTTCGAACTGCATGACCTGCTCAAAAACACCGGGACAAAGTTCCATCAGACAAGCGGCTCGCTGACCTCTGCCATGCGCAAGGCAGTCGAGAACATCAATACAACTTTGCTGGAACGGAACCTTTCAACCAGCGGCCGCGGACTCCAGGCATTCGGCAGACTGGCGCTGGCAGTGATACGCAGGGAACAGTGTACATTACTGCTCAGCGGACCTGTACACGCAGTCTGGGTAAGTGATGGGAAATCCCGTCATATCCACGATCCGGCGCTTTCGGGCAAGGGACTCGGATCGAGCCAGAGCATCCAATCGTATTTTTCGCAGGTGGAACTTAATTCGCAGGATCTGCTGGCGCTGTGCGGAAAATTCCCTAAGGATTGGGAAGCTGATCTTCTGAATGAACGCCCGCCCGCATCGCTGGAGGCAAGCTACCGAAAGTTAACACTGACACAGGGCGATCTGAACGCAGCCTTGATCCAGGCTCACAGCGGTCATGGGACGATCACAATCCTGCGGCCCGAGGCAAGTCTCTCGCGTGCCCATCGCAGCCAGCCGACAGTTGTGGAGACTCCCGCTGCAGCCCCCGCGGTGGAAGAAGTCACCGCGTCACCAACATCTGACCCACAGACTGCAGACTCAGTCCCCACTGACCCACTGACCGAAGAGCAAATCGACGCGTTGGCAGGTTTAGCCGCGCATATGGTCCAGCCGTCTGCCTATGCCATACCGCCGCAGCCTGAAAGTATTGTTCCAGCCTCCACACAAGAAAATTTACCTTCGACGCCGCGTACTTATCCTCCGTCTATTCCGCGAACAAAATGGGAAGAACCCATTTCGACCCCGGTCATCGAATCCACGCCGCAAGAGGAGGAAGAGGATGAAGGCCCGGAACTCATCGAAGAACCGATCCTTGTGAAGAGCAGCGTCCGCAAGCCAAAATCAAATGCGCACGCCGAAGCGACCCACCAGATGGCGAAGGTCATGGTTGGCGGCATCCATTTCGGACGCAGCTTGAACGAACGGTTCCAGGCATTCGGTGGGAAATTCCTCCCACGCCTGCTGCCGGGCGCGGCACCGAACCAGGAATTCGCCCTGCCAACGTATGTGCTGGTGTTCATTGCAGTGGTCATACCCGTCCTGGTCGTCACCATCGCCTCGGTCGTTTATCTGCGTTTCGGGCAGAGTGTGCAGTATGAAGAACTATATTCACAGGCGCTCAATCAGCGCGCCGCAGCGACGAGCGAGACCGATCCCGTCCGCCAACGCGATGCCTGGCTGAGTGTTCTTACCACGCTTGACAAGGCAGATACCTATCGTCAGACGGATGAGTCCCAGGCGCTGCGCGCCGATGCACAGACCAACCTTGACGGATTAATGGGCATTGTAAGGCTCGATTTCATCCCTGCGTTTCCGAACGGGGTCAGCGGCACTACCCAGATCAGCCGCCTGGCCGCCAGCGAGAGCGAACTCTACATGCTGGATGCTGAACGTGGTGATGTCCGTCACGCGTCGTTCAGCGGTCAGGGATTGTCCATCGATAGCACATTCAGCTGCGAGCCCGGGACGTATGCAGGCTACCAGGTTGGCACACTCGTGGATATTCTCGCACTGCCAAAGGTCAACGCGCTGGGCGCTACCGTGCTGGGTATAGATGCAACCGGAACTCTTTTGTATTGTGCGCCTGGTCAGGTACCCCAGGCCATTCCACTTCCATCCCTGCCCAACACCAACTGGCAGCGGATCACGGCCCTTGCCCTGGATAGTGGAAACCTGTATGTGCTCGACGCCACATCACGGGCAATCTGGGTTTTTGTTGGAAAAGATAGCGCGTTCACCGATACGCCCTATTTTTATTTTGGCAATCAGATCCCGACCACCATCGACAGCGCCATAGATATGTCAGTCAGCGGCGACGACCTCTACCTGCTCCACGCTGATGGACATCTGTCCACCTGTACGTACAGTCGCATTTCCGATGCGCCCACGCGCTGTCAGGATCCGGCGCCTCGCATCAATAATTACCCGGCCCATCGTGATATCGATATTTTTGCACTGGCGCACTTCACCCAGATAGCCCTTACCAATCCGCCGAACCCGGTGGTCCTCCTGCTCGACTCGGATCGCAGGAGTGTGTATCGGCTCTCGCCGCGCTCGCTTGAATATCAGAACCAGGTGACCGGCTACGCGGGCGAGGACAACCCCTTCCAGGCCGGACCGGCCACCGCGATGGCAGTCAGCCCCAACTACGTGCTGTACCTGGCAATCGGCAACCAGGTCTACTTCGCTACCAACCTTCCCTGAAGCTTCCAACGCCGGAGACGGCGTTGGATTTGAATTCAACCCACTATGAAAAGGATTCTTATGTCAATCCTCGATCCTCTTTTTTCTCCCGAGCGTGGACAAAGATCTACGATTCCCGATAGCAAATCGGAGCCTCCCCAGCTGACAATCGTCCGCACTCTGGTGATCGTCTATGAACCCACCATGGACAGTTCCACAGGCACGAAACTTTCGCAATACATGCGCTGGAACAATCTGGAAGAACTCGCAAAGGGATACATGTCTGAT
>DATFET010000160.1:0-2275 GCA_035250835.1 Anaerolineales bacterium | reverse complement strand
ACGAGCGCCTGAGCCTTCAGGATGACTTGATACTCGTCCACGGTCGTGCTGCGAAAGAGGCATTCAAGGTCGGAAATTACAACCCGCATGGATGGATTGCTTACGTAATGGAGAATGTCCTGTTCGTCAAGCGATTTTCTGTAAACGCGATAAATAGATATCCCGATAGGGGCTGCAATGCGGAGGTATATGTCAAGGACTCGTTTGTCGAACTGGAAACGCTCGGTCCTTTGAAAATTCTGGAGCATCAAGAGTCGGTAATGTATGAAGAAATCTGGGAGGTAATCCTCGAGGAAAATCCCGTCACGCTGGAAACTGCACGTCAGATCAGCAGGCAATTATCACAATCTTGAATGGAGCATACAATGGCAAACAAAATCCACTTTCCTGAAAACTTCATCTGGGGTGCGGCAACCGCCTCCTACCAGATCGAAGGTGCATGGAACAAACACGGCAAGGGCGAATCCACGTGGGATCGTTTTACCCATACGCCAGGCAAAATCCGCAATGATGATAACGGTGACATTGCTGATGATCACTATCGCCTGTGGAAAAAAGATTTGGGACTGATGAAAAGATTAGGGCTGAAAGCCTATCGTTTTTCGATCTCGTGGCCGCGCATCCTGCCCAAAGGACGGGGCAAAGTCAATCAGAAGGGCCTCGGCTTCTACGACAAGCTGGTGGACGGATTGCTGGAAGCCTGCATCACGCCGTTCGTCACGCTCTATCACTGGGATCTGCCTCAGGCGCTCGAAGATGAAGGCGGTTGGTCCACGCGCTCGACTGTGGATGCCTTTGTCGAATACACAGATGTGGTCACACGCTCTCTCGGCGACCGCGTCGGGAACTGGATCACACATAACGAGCCGGCCGTGGTCGCCTGGCTGGGATACGGTCTGGGTGTTCATGCACCGGGGCTGAAGGATTACCGGCTCGCCGTCTGCTCTGCCCATCACCTGCTCCTCTCGCACGGACAGGCTGTACCGGTCATCCGCAGCAACAGCCCGAATGCAGAAGTAGGGATCACACTGAATCTTAACTGGAGTACGGCAGCCTCTGACAGCCGCGCCGACCTGAACGCGGTCCGCTACGGTGACGGGGAATGGTTCCGCTGGTTCGCCGATCCACTCTACGGACGCGGCTACCCGTCTGACAAGATCGTCGATTTCACAGCGATGGGCGCGCTCCCGAACGGCATGGACTTCGTCCAGCCCGGCGACATGGATACAATCGCCGCGCCGACCGACTTTATCGGCTTGAACTACTATTCGCGGCACCTCGTCCGTGCCAACGCTCCGGACAACGATCCGCAGCTCCTTTTCCCGCAGCCCAGGACGCCCGAGCACTGGACCGAGATGGGCTGGGAGAATTATCCCGATGGGTTGACCGGCGTATTGGGGAGAGTCTATTTCAACTATCAGCCGCGCAAGCTGTACATCACCGAGAACGGCGCCAGCTATTCCGCGTCACCGGATGAAAAGGGAATTGTCCCCGATGTGCACCGCACCCATTATCTGCGTACCCATTTTGTCGCCATGCACCGCGCCCTCCAGGCCGGCGTTCCCCTGGCTGGATATTTCCTCTGGTCACTGCTGGATAATTTCGAGTGGTCCTTTGGATACAGCCAGCGCTTCGGCATCATTTACGTGGATTACGAGACACAAAAACGCTATCTCAAAGACAGCGCCAAGTGGTATAGAAATGTGATCAGGAAGAATGGGTTGTAACACATTTATCAAGATGGTTATACGATGTGCTCACCAAATTGGTTCAAAAGATTAGAATTGGCATCAGTATGGAAAAGTTATTGTAAATTCCAGGGAAATGTTATAAACTAATATTAGATTTTTCATAATAAGCAAAGACTAAGTCGCGGGACAGCAACATGAATATAGTGGAAATTCGTCAACGTTTTGTGGGATATTATGAAAACATGGGTTATCTATCGTTGCCAGGTGCACCTATGCTGGATCCCTCGATTCCCATGTCGTTTGTAATGAGTGCGGGCTTAGTTCAAGTTGAAAATTCTTTAGCTAAATCGACGAAAAGAGTGGGAAATCAATATGTTTTGGTGCAGAACTGTTTTCGCCATTTCGATCTGGAAAAGGTTGGTACCGATGATATCCATTTAAGTTTATTTGAGATGCCAGGAGCATTTGTATTTGGATCTGATGGCAAAGACGGTACTGTAAAGAGAATGTGGAATCTTGCTACGGCAGTACTTGGCTTGGATAAAGAGCATATTTGGGTGTCATATCTCAAGGGAGGAGAGGTA
>DATFET010000150.1:0-3560 GCA_035250835.1 Anaerolineales bacterium | reverse complement strand
GTCCTTCCTGCATCGTTTATACCCGGGCAAGACGCGCTTCTCCATCGAGGGGCTCGACATGATGATCCCCATGCTGGATAAAGTCATCGATTCGGCCGCGCGTGCCAGCGTCTGCGTGATCTTCATTGGCATGGCGCACCGTGGACGTCTGAATGTGCTGGCACATATCCTGAACAAGCCTTACAGCCAGATCCTGGCTGAATTCACCGACCCGCAAGGGCGGGCGACCACCTGGGATGAGCTGGGCTGGACCGGGGATGTGAAATATCATATGGGAGGGTATCGCTCGCCCGGCCAAAATAACAATGTCGATCTCGTCGTCCACATGCCGCCCAACCCCAGCCACCTCGAACAGATCGATCCTGTCATCCAGGGGATGGCGCGTGCGGCCAACACTGCTGTGGATCGGCCGGGCGCCCCGAGCTATTTTCCCAATGCGTCACTTCCCATTCTGATACATGGCGATGCTTCCTTCGTGGGGCAGGGGATCGTTGCAGAGACTTTGAATCTATCGCGTCTGCCGGGTTATAGCGTCAGTGGAACACTGCATATCATTGCCAACAACCAGCTTGGGTTTACAGCCATCGATCCCGAGCTGCGCAGCAGCCTGCATGCGAGTGATATGGCAGTTGGCTTCGAGATGCCTGTCATCCACGTCAACGCGGATGACCCGTACGCCTGCATCGAGGCTGTGCGGACAGCCTTCGCCTACCGCCAAAAATTCCACAAGGATTTTGTGATCAACCTGATAGGATATCGGCGCCACGGTCACAACGAAGGCGATGAGCCGCGCTTTACTCAGCCGGTGATGTATCGAAAGATAGACGAACATCCCACGGTTCGGCAGTTATGGGCGAGCCGTTTGGAGAATGAAAAGGTGATCGAGCCGGGGCGTGCGGATGAAATCCTGCACGGATTTATGAACCAATTGCAGGAGGAGAACGAAAAGCTCGATGCTGAGAAAGCGCTTTTCGAACCGGTTCCACCTCCGCCCCCGCCGGGTGCGGCTCAAAAGGTCAAGACTGCCATCCCTCTGAAGCGCGTCAGGGAATTGAACTCCTCCCTGATGCAATTTCCCCAGAATTTCAAACTCAACCCAAAACTGGTGAAAGCAGCGGAGAGGCGGCAGGCCTCGATCAACAAATCTGCCGATCGAGCTGATTGGGCAGCCGCGGAGGACATTGCTTTTGCCTCGATTGTGCAGGATGGAGTGGCGATCCGCCTGACAGGACAGGACAGCGCCCGCGGCACCTTCAGCCAGCGCCATGCAGTGTTTTATGATTCACAGACCAACAAGGCACATATTCCTTTGCAGTCACTTCCGCAGGCGCAGGCTTCGTTCGAGGTGTTGAACAGTCCGTTGAGCGAGATGGGCGCGATCGGTTTCGAGATTGGATACAACGTCCAATCACCGGAGCGGCTGGTGATCTGGGAAGCGCAATACGGCGATTTCATCAATAATGCCCAGGGTGTGATCGATGAGTTCCTGGTTTCCGGCCGCTCCAAATGGGGATTAACCCCCTCACTGGTTCTGTTATTGCCCCACGGGAATGAAGGCATGGGTCCCGATCATTCCAGCGGGCGAATTGAGAGGTTCCTGGGCCTCGCCGCAGAGACGAACATGCGTATTGCCTATCCATCCACAGCCGCTCAATATTTCCATTTGCTGCGGCGGCAGGCATTGTTGTTGAAGACCGATCCACTGCCGCTGATCGTCTTGACTCATAAAGGATTACTGCGTCATCCGCTCGTGGCATCTTCCGTCAGTGAGCTGACAGAAGGCTCGTGGCAGCCCTTGATGGATGATACTGAGGTCGAAAAACCCAGGAGCGTGACATCCCTGATCCTGTGCAGTGGAAGGGTATACGTCGACCTGGTGGGGAGTCAATTGCGGAAGGAGACGCGCAACCTGGCGATCGCGCGTTTGGAGCAATTGTATCCATTCCCGAAGGACGCGCTGGAGCAGCTGCTGGGACGTTATCCGAACCTGGAGCGACTGATCTGGGTCCAGGAGGAGCCGTTGAACATGGGCGCCTGGAATTATCTTCGTCCTCGTCTGCGGCAATTGACTGAAGAGCGGGTCCCCCTGCATTATGTTGGCAGGCCGGAGAGTTCGAGCCCGGCTGAGGGGTCATCCACAGCGTATCGGGTCAATCAGCAGGCGTTGATCGAGCAGGCGTTCAAATTTGATGAGCAGGCACGCACACGCAGCGTGGTCAAGGAAAGAGGTTGAAATGGCTATCGAGGTAACTGTACCTGAAATGGGAGAGTCTGTGCTGGAGGCGACCGTTTCACACTGGTTCAAGAAGGAAGGTGAGTACGTCAATGTGGGGGACGTGCTCGTGGAACTGGAGACAGACAAAGTCAATGTGGAAGTGGGCGCCAAAGGGGCGGGCGTCCTGCAGCAGATCAAGGTGCAGGAAGGTGGAGATGTGAAGGTAGGCGATGTACTCGGAACAATCGACGAAAAAGCGGAACAGCCCAAAACAGCCCCGCAATCACAACCCGCTCCATCGGACGAACCACAGGTCCAGGAACCTGCGCCGCAGGCAAAACAGGAGGCCGGTCCGCGCGAGGATGGACGCAGCACCCGTCAGAAGGAAGCGCCGCTGGCGACGCCGGTCGCCTCCCGCCTGGCGCGCGACAAGGATGTGGACATCAACGAGGTACGCGGCACCGGTTCCGAGGGCCGCGTCACCCGCGCCGATGTGGAGAAATACTTGCAGGCGCAGGAAAAGCCGACACAAACCGCCGCACAGCCTCCAGCCCTGGCTGAGGTGCAGAACGAAGTATCCGCAGCGCCGCCTCCCGCAGCGCGCCATGAAGAGCGGATCCGTATGTCGCGCCGGCGCCGCACGATCGCGCAGCGACTGCTCGAAGCGAAGAACTCCACCGCCATGCTGACAACCTTCAACGAAGTGGATATGACCAATGTGATGAGCCTGCGCAAACGGACTCATGAACAGTTCATCGCGCGGCATGGCATCAAGCTCGGAATAGTCTCCTTCTTTGTCAAGGCGGCGGTCGCTGCCTTAAAGGATTTTCCGCAGTTGAATGCTGAAATCCAGGGGGATGAGATTTTGCTCAAGCACTATTACGATATAGGCATGGCAATCGGCGCCGAGGAGGGACTGGTTGTGCCGGTCATACGCGACGCGGACAAGTTGTCCTTCGCCGACATCGAAAAATACATCAAGGAATTGGTGATCAAATCCCAGAGCGGAAAACTCTCCATTGAAGACCTGCGCGGCGGGACATTTACGATCACCAACGGCGGTGTGTTTGGGTCACTGTTGAGCACGCCGATCCTGAATCCGCCGCAGGTTGGAATCCTGGGTTTACACAAAATTGAGGATCGGCCGATCGCTCTCAACGGACAGGTGGTTATCCGCCCGATGATGTATACTGCCCTCAGCTACGATCACCGCATCGTGGACGGTCGCGAAGCTGTGCAGTTCCTTGTGCGCGTTAAGGAGTTTATCGAAGACCCGGCCTTGTTTTTATTGGAGGGATGAAATTTTCATGTCATTCTCCCGAAGGGACACCGCTTCGGGACGGTG
>DATFET010000138.1:0-4510 GCA_035250835.1 Anaerolineales bacterium | reverse complement strand
ATCAAGGTGAACGTCGGCAAGTATCTGACCGCGCTCACCGCTCCTCTTCAGCGACCTGACCGGTTGGGACCAGCCCAAATCTTTCCGGCGACTCCCTTCTCCGAAGCGTAGGCTTCGTCCATCACAAACGGTCTGGTCCTGCGCCCTGACCGTTCCGCGCGATGGGTACGTTGAATATGTCTTCCATGATCCCGACACCGGAGAACACTTTCTCGATCCGTGGAATTCACACACCGTCAGCAATGGATTGGGAGGCCGCAATAACTTTTTCTACATGCCTGAGACCATGGCCTCGCCGTTCTCCATGCGCCGTGCCGACGTCCCCATTGGCAAGCTAACCCGTCACCGCGTGGATACCTCATGGCTGTTAAAGGATAGTGGCGAGCGCGATGTCTATCTCTATAAGCCGCACGCCAGGGGACCGTTCCCGCTGCTGGTCGTCTATGACGGAACGGATTATCTCCAGCACGGCAGGCTTGCCACCATTGTGGACAACCTGATCGCGGACCGGCGCATCCGTCCGATTGCGATGGCACTCCTGCAAAACGGACGCAGCCGCCGCAGCCTGGAATATTTCGGCTCCGACGCCACTATCGCATGGCTGGACCGAGAGATCCTGCCGCTGGCGCGGCAGCATATCCGGCTGGTAAATATCAAAGAACAACCGGGCGCCTATGGAGTACTGGGCGCCTCGGCAGGGGGGATCATGTCGATGTACACAGCACTGCGCATGCCGGAGATTTTCGGCAGGGCGTTATGCCAGGCGGGCGTGTATTCCCTATATGGGCGCGACTTCGCCGCCGTGGACCTGGTCCGCCATCAGCACGCCTGCGACATTCAACTGTGGATGGATGCAGGTCGCTTTGACGATCTGCTGGAGGACAACCGCAGGATGGTCCGCCTGCTCGAGGAAAGAAGCTACAACGTTACCTATCGCGAATTTTCAGGCGGACATAACTACACGGCCTGGCGGGATGACGTCTGGCGCGGGCTGGAAGTGATGTTCCCATTCGCGCGCTGACATTGTGCCCGAAGGGTAGCGGAGCGACGAGCGATTTTCGAGGAGCGCAGACGAAGCGCGTGATATAGGTTGTTATGATCCTTGCCACCTTATGCTACATTAAACACGATGATTGCACGCTGATGGTCCATCGCAATAAAAAAGCCAATGACATTCACGAGGGGAAATGGAACGGGTTGGGAGGGAAATTTGAAGTCGGGGAAACGCCCGAAGAATGTGTTGTCCGTGAGGTGCTGGAGGAGTCGGGGCTTTCTATCGAGAATCCAAAGTACTGTGGGCTGTTAATGTTTCCCAAGTTCAAAGGTAATGACTGGTATGTCTTTGTCTTTACTGCCGCGGAGTTTAGCGGCGAGTTAATTGATTCCCCCGAGGGCAAACTGGAATGGATCCCGGATGAAAAATTACTGGATCTGAATTTATGGGAGAGCGACCATATATTCTTTCCATGGATTCAAGAAGAAAAAATCTTTTCGGCAAAATTCGAATATGATGGGGACAAAATGCAAGGCTATCACGTGGTTTTCCATTCTTAAGGAAGATTACACTTGATTTCCGTGACTACTTCGGCTGTTAAAGTTCCTGGATTTGACCTGCATTCGCATATCTGCCTATATTGAGTGTGAAGAAACACGAACGAGTTTTGGCAAGTTACTGATAGCAGGCAAAAGGAGGCGACAAATGAGTGAAGTCCTGGTGTTTACTGAACCGCGTCAGATCGATTTTGAGCGCGCCGAGGATCGGCCTTTGGAAGGAAAAGAGATTCGAGTGCGCACGCTGTATTCAGGCATCAGCGCCGGCACCGAATTAACTGCCTATCGCGGAAGCAATCCCTATATTTCAAAGCAGTGGGATGCAAAAAAACGTCTCTTTCTCCTCTCCGATTCGCCGAGTCAGCCCTATCCGCTATCAGATTGGGGATATGAGGAGGTGGGAGAAGTGACCGAGGTAGGTTTTGAAGTTAGTGCTTTAAAAGTGGGTGATATTGTCTATGGGACATGGGGTCACCGTACACACCATATCCTTTTGGAGGAATATGCCAGCCAGCGCGTCAAGCCTGATGGTCTGGATGCGATCCTTGCTATTTACTCACACATCGGGCCGATCGCCTTGAACGGGATTCTGGATGCCAATATACATGTGGGGGAGACCGTCGCCGTCTTTGGTCTTGGGGTGCTGGGGCAGATCATTGCCCAGCTGGCCAGGCTCTCCGGTGCGCGGGTAGTCGGCGTGGACATGATCGAAAAACGATTGGAACTGGCAAAAGATTTGGGCGCGATTGAACATGGCTTTAATCCCCGAGATGGATCGCCGGCAGAGCAAATTAAAGACCTGACAAGTGGACGCGGCGCAGATGTCACCATAGAAGTCACGGGCAGTACACGAGCGTTGCACGAAGCGGGTCGGGCGAGCGCGTATTCCGCTCGGGTGGTGGCCCTCGGCTTCTTTCAGGGCGAGGCGCAGGGGCTATTCTTGGGGGAGGAATTTCATCATAACCGCATCAGCCTGGTCTGCTCCCAGATTTCGAATGTGGACCCTGCTCTTAGCTACCGCTGGGACCGTATCCGCATGATACATACGATTATGGACTTGCAGGTAAAAGGCTTACTCAATCTTCGGCCGGTCATTACACATATTATCCCTTTTAAGCAGGCTGTGAAGGGATTTCAGATTCTCGACGAAACACCGGATCAGGCATTGCAGATTGTTTTGGACTTCTCGCAACAATAAATCTACTTCCATTCCGATAGGAGTTTTGTATGAAACCGCTGCGAACTGCCATTCTTGGATGCGGGAACTTTGCCAACCGGCACGCTCTTAACCTGATCGCATCGGGTGAAGAGATCGAGCTGGCTGCCTTTTGCGATCATCACGATTGGAATGCCCGTAAGTTTTCGGAAAAATATACGGGCGGAAAAGGCCTCATCTTTACAGATCACCATGAAATGTTCGAGAAGGGCAACCTGGATCTGGTTGTGATTTGTCTGTCACCTTTCGCTCACTCAAACGAGGTGGAACTGGCAGCCCAGAATGGCATCCATATATTCATCGAAAAACCCATCGCCCTGACCTCGGAACATGCCTGGCATATGGTGGAGGCTGCCGAAAAGGCGAGCATCAAGACCCAGGTTGGGTTTATGTTCCGCTTTGGCGCGGCGGTCGAGCGGCTCAAAGAACTAATTACAGTAGGTGAGAGCGGCCCCGCCGGGTTGATGAGCGCCCGGTACTTCTGTAACTCGCTCCACGCACCCTGGTGGCGCGACAAGAGTAAATCGGGCGGGCAGCTCGTTGAACAGGTCATCCATATGGTGGATTTGATGCGGTACCTGATGGGAGAGGCGGTCAGTGTCTACAGCCGTCAGGAGAATCTTTTTCACCAGGATATTGCAGATTACACCGTGGAGGATGTGAGCGCAACGGTCTTCGGTTTCCAGGGGGGAGCGGTCGGCGTCATTTACGCCACCAACGGCGCCATTCCCGGAAAGTGGATCAACGACTATCGCCTGGTCGCCCAAAAGCTGACGGCCGAATTCAGCAATGCCAACAACGCCCAGTTCCATTTCACCACTGAGGCGCCTGTCCGGACCGAGACGATTGCCAGTGACAAAAATGTTCACCTTGCCGAGCTGCAGGACCTGCTGACGGCCATTCGCACGGACGGACAGACACGCACGCCGCTGCGGGAAGGAGCGAAATCCCTCGACCTGGCGCTGGCAGCCACCTGGTCGGCGGAGAGCCATCGGGAAGTTTCCCTCGGATAAAGCTGCACCTTTCCACTGAAAATACTTTAAGAACTGATGTTACGCATCTCTCTCCAAGTTCAAGAAGCCAATGCACCCCTGTTTTCGGGCTTCTTCAAGATATTCTGCGTAAGGTGAGTGATTAAGTCCCCAAATGTGCCAGGATTCTCAGGCAGGATATTTGATTCGTTGTTCCCTCAGCCACCGGCATGAAACAATTCCAGAGCCAGCGCCGCGGACCAGGAGAAGTCAGTCGAGCCGCAGCCAGAGCCATCCCGAGGGTCGTAATATTCCCGAAAGCCGCTGGCTTCCAGTAGATTCAGGCTGTCCTGCCGGATTGTCCCGGCTAGTTCATCATATCCATAACGCTGCAAGCCTTCGATCACGAACCAGTTCAAGATGATCCACACCGGCCCGCGCCAATAGCGTCGCGGTTCCCATGCCCACTCAATTTTTGCCGTGGTGGTCACCCAATGACGGACATCGCCGCCGAGCGCGTATTCATTCCGGTTGAGCAAATGATCCGTAACCAAACGACCGGCTTGTTCCCCCGAAGGCAGTCCGGCGAACAACGGGAGGAAGGAGCAGGCGGTATTGACGCGGATGTTTTTCCGGGAACGGAGGTCAAAATCATAATATAGCCCAACACCTTCATCCCAAAAATGGGAATTGTAATTGGCTCGCATTTGATCCAACCAGTTTTCGATCTCGCCTGCCGGCTGGCCAATCTCGACAGCCAGCGCTTGCAAAT
>DATFET010000136.1:0-5760 GCA_035250835.1 Anaerolineales bacterium | reverse complement strand
GTTTGCAATTGCCGCGATCCTTGTCTTTATTGGCCTACGCCCCGAGCCGCGCGACGTAGGCCGTGAGGTAGCCAGGCTCTACCCGGAAGAGATTCCTCACGGAGAATCGCGTCCCATTTCGAGGATCCTGCGCCAGCCCGCGGCGATCACGGCGGTTACCGCCATGGCGCTGGGACAGGTGGTGATGGTTGCCATCATGGTAATCACCTCCCTGCACATGGAGGACCATCAGCATAACCGCGCCGACATCTACACGGTCATATCGGGTCACACCTTTGGGATGTTTGCTCCTTCCGTGATTTCAGGCTGGCTGCTGGATAAGTGGGGACGCGGCAGGATGATCCTGATCGGCTCTTCCACACTTCTTCTGGCGTGCATCACAGCCCCGCTCTCCCCGGATGTGCTGCCGCTTGCCATTGCCCTGTTCCTGCTGGGGGTGGGCTGGAATTTCTGCTTTGTGGGAGGATCCACCCTGCTCTCGGACCAGCTTTCTCCTGTTGAGCGGTCGCGCACACAAGGCACCAGCGACATGCTGGTGGGTCTGGCTTCAGCAGTGATCAGCCTGAGCGCTGGCTTTATCTTCGATGCGACGGGCTATGCAGTGATGGCTGTCATTGCAGGGCTGCTCTCACTGCTGCCGCTGTTCATGTCTGTCATGTTCCTGAGAAAAAGGACCGTGACTGCTGTGGCTTAAATAGAAACATCCGCCAGATTTTGTACCTCTGCCGGATGTTTGCATTTATTAGAGTCTCACAAGCTTACTTGCGTATCATCGTCAGAAGCATTTTAAATTTCTTGACTGCCTTCAACGCATGGGGCTCATTGGCTGGCATGATAATAGCGTCGCCTGTCTTCAGGTTGAACGGTCTGCCTGAGATTTTGACTTTCACCTCCCCGTCCAGCACGTGGACGAGGGCGTCATACGGCGCGGTGTGCTCACTCAATTCCTGGCCTTCGTCGAAGGCAAAGAGCGTGATATTGCCTGCTTCTTCCTTGGTGATCTGGCGGCTGACGACCGAGCCTTCCTGATAGGAGGCCAGGTCGGTTATGTGCAATACTTCAGATTTTGGTGCAGTTGCCATGGTGTCTTCTCCGTCATTGCGAGCCGAAGGCGGAGCAATCTCCAGTTTTATGGAGCGATCTTGTGTAAGAGGAAATTGCTTCTCGCACCGTCCTGACGTACGGTGTCAGGAAAGACTCGCAATGACATACTTGTTATTTTATCTCGATCTGGTACGCGGCCGGCTGTGTTGTAAAGCGAGTGGTGCCGGTCACAATGAGTATAGCCTCTTCGCCATTGTCGAGCGAGAGCGGAATCTCAGCCGTCTGGTCCGGGTTGACTGGGATCTGGGTCACAGTAGTGCCATTGGCGCCCTTGACGATGAGACTTAAGCCATAGGTCTGCGGGAGAACGTTATCCACGCGTACAAACCCTTCGCCTTTCCAGCCCCCATCATCCGCTTCGAAATCGGACTGATAATCGATCGCGTCCACCCGCACATCGTCCAGCAAAAGACCCTGTCCGTTCAGTGCTTGGTCGGTGATGTATTCAAAACGGATCTGCACATTCTGGCCTGCAAACTGCGAGAGGTCGACCGTCTCGGTTACCCATCCATTGGTCTGGCCGTTGTAGCCCCAGCCATATGAATTGCCGGAAGGATCTTCACCTGTGCCGGAGGGGGTTGTCAGGATCTGCCAGGTCTCACCGCCGTCCGTGGAGGCTTCCAGGAAGACATAATCGTAATCGGTCTCCAGGTCATACCACATGGCAAAGGACAGGCTGATGGGATCGCTGACATCCGTGAAATCGAACTCGCGCGTCAGCGTCATGTCTGATTCATCGCCCTTGTTGGACCAGAACACATGACTGCCCGAGTTGGCGTTGACCGGTAAAAGCCCGCTGGATGTGGAGCCTGTAAAAGAAAGTGTGTAATCACCTGCGCAGTCGATCGTATGGTAGTCGATGCCGTATTGATTGACCTGACCGCCCAGTGAGGCTGGGCAGCTGGAAATAAAATCAACGGGTTCATATCGAGGCGCATCAGGATAGTTATGGTAGGTATAGCGCCCATCACCCACGCTCCCATCCTTGAGATAGAGGGCAGCAGCCCAGTCCATGAATACATCGTCCGCGCTGATGACGGCACCGGTCAGCGGGTCCGTGATATTTAGTTCCGCAAGTGTGTCGTCCACGCTGGGCAGGTCATTTTCCGGGTTGTTGGTCAGCGCCTTCGTGGCTTCCTCGCCGAATCGGTCGAGGAAATAGGTCAGGTATAAAAAGCTCTGCCCGTAATGACGGCCAAAATCAGGCGATCGATTATCCGCCCAGGAATTGAGTTGCAGGTCCGGGTCCTGAACATATGCCCAATCCGAGTAGCCAGCCGTGTAATCATTGATAAAGGATCCAACCTCGGCAAACCCTTCTGTCATCCACGTGCTGTCATTGCGATCTGAATTCGCCTGGATCATGTGGACGAATTCGTGCGCCAGTGTGGAATAGGCATACTCATCTTCGAGAGGCTGAATAGTACTTAATACATACGTTTCGTGGGCGTTGGAATATTCCTTGACCAGCGGGTGATAGGAATCAGATGCACTGAAATAGCCTCCAACACTACTCCCGAGATCGTTTGCATACAGCACATAAATATGGGGGTCGTCGTCTATGCCCGGGATTGCTTCACTGCCGAAGAATTCGCGATCTGTGGGATAGATTTCATTCTCGAAGGTGTCCATCAGGCGCTGCACATCGCTTTCATCCACGTTTACTCCCTCTTCTGCCCAGAAGTACGAATGGGGTGTGCTATAGATCAGGGTAAATTCAGCCTGGCGGTGTTCAGAGGTATCGGAGTTTCCAATCCAGAAGGTTTCACTGTCACCCACGCTATAAGCTTGCGCCGCGACAGTTCCAGAAACGCTGCAGATTGCCTGCAGGCGGCATGCCAGCTCATAAGGGTCATTCTCGGGAACATTCGTCTGTTCAAGCGTCTCGAGTGTGGTGTTCGGAACTGACTCTACAGGTGTACGCTCAAGTTTTGGAGTGGGCTGCGGAGTAACGGTATTCATGATGGGCGGCATAAGCGTCGATAAATCGGGAACCTGCTGGTAGGCGCTGTATGCGACCGCCCCTGCTGCCGCGATGGCAATACATGAACAACAGACAAGAATTCCTATAACTGCTCCAATGATCTTGGGCACCGATGACGATGGGTTGTTGGTCTGCATTGATTTGACTCTCCTGAAATAATTTGAACAATCTTACAAGGTATTGATGAATGCCTGATTAGGATTTGAAGAACAGCCTTGCGAAGGTTGGAATTATATTCGAGCCTGACGGCATCCAAGTCCTTCGCAAGGCTTTCGGAATGCAAAAAAAGTGGGAGCAGTTCAACTGCTCCCACATCCTATTACACATCTGCGGGTTGTTTACTCTTTTTCTTGACCGGTTCGGATGTCTGGAAGACGATCTTGTTCTTCTCTTCATCCACATCCACCAGGACGGTCGCCCCATCCTTGAATTTGCCGCTCAACAGATCCACCGACAGCGGACTCTCCACATTTTTCTGGATCGCCCGCCGCAGGGGACGTGCACCGAAGGCTGGGTCATAACCCTCCTTGGCGAGCCACTGGCGGGCTGCGTCGGTCAACTGGACCGTGATGTTGTATTCGTTCAGGCGGTCCTGGACTTCCTTCATTTGAAGCACAACGATCTCCTCCATCTGTTCGATGGAAAGCGGCGAGAACATGATAATCTCATCGATGCGGTTGAGGAACTCAGGACGGAATGCGCCCCTGAGAGCCTTCTCGATCTTGTCGTGCGCCTCACGTTCCTCATTGGATGCCTTGGGCTGCAGGAAGCCTAAAGTGCCGCCCTTTCTCACGTACTCGGTGCCCAGGTTCGAGGTCATGATCAGCACCGTGTTGCGGAAGTCTACAATATTGCCCTGTCCATCCGTCAGGCGGCCATCGTCCAAAATTTGGAGCAGCGCATTCCAGACTTCAGGATGCGCCTTCTCGACCTCGTCAAACAGCACGACCCGGTAGGGACGCCGTCGGACGGCTTCCGTCAGCTGGCCGCCTTCCTCAAAGCCGACGTATCCAGGAGGCGCCCCGAAGAGGCGGCTGACGGTATGCTGCTCGCGGTACTCGGACATGTCGATGCGCACGAGCGCTTCTTCATCGTCGAACATGAACCAGGCCAGCGCTTTGGCCAGCTCGGTCTTACCCACGCCCGATGGACCGATAAAGATGAACGAACCGATCGGACGGGACGGGTCCTTCAAGCCTGAGCGGGCGCGGCGGATCGCGTCAGAGATGGCATGGATGGCCTCCTCCTGCCCGATAATGCGTTCATGCAAGCGCGCTTCCATGTGCAGGAGTTTCTCGGCTTCGGTCTCCAGCATCTGGCTGACGGGAATGCCCGTCCACTGATGGACAACCGAGGCGATGTCGTCCACGTCCACCACCTCGTCGAGCTGGTGTTCCGACTCCCATTTGTCGCGCTTGCCATGGTATTCCTCTTCGAGCCGCAGCCGCTCGGACTTCTTCTTTGCGGCGAGCTCATAGTCGCGGTTCAAGCCGGACTGTTCCTCCTCGGCCTGTAATTTTTCGATCTCGGTCTTCATTGCCTTGAGATCCGGCGGCATGGAATACAGAGCCACGCGCAGCTTCGCGGCGGCTTCGTCCATCAGGTCGATGGCTTTGTCTGGCAGGCGGCGGTCGGTGACGTAGCGGTCTGCCAGCCGGGCCGCTGCGACCAATGCATCATCCGCAAAACGGACTTTGTGGTGCGCTTCGTAGCGGTCGCGCAGTCCCTGCAGCATCTTGATCGTATCTTCGACAGTCGGCTCCTCGACGTAGATCGGAGCAAAGCGCCGTTCGAGCGCCGCATCCTTTTCGATGTGCTTGTGGTATTCGTCAAGCGTGGTCGCGCCGATGGTCTGGAGTTCGCCGCGGGCGAGGGCCGGCTTCAGCATATTGGACGCGTCCATGGCGCCCTGTGCGGCTCCCGCGCCGACGACGGTGTGCAGCTCATCGATCATCAGGATGATCTCACCCTGGGCGCGCTGAACTTCTTCGATCACAGCTTTGAGCCGCTCCTCGAACTCGCCCCGGAAGCGGGATCCGGCGATCATTGCGCCGAGATCAAGCTGGACCACTTTTTTACCGGAGAGGATCTCAGGGACATCGTTGTTGGCGATCTTCTGGGCGAGTCCCTCGGCAATAGCGGTCTTGCCAACACCGGCCTCGCCGATCAAAACAGGGTTGTTCTTCGTGCGGCGGGAGAGGATCTGGATCAGGCGCAGGATTTCATTATCGCGCCCGATGACAGGATCGAGCTTGCCTTCCCGCGCAGCCTGTGTGAGATCGCGCGAATATTTCTCCAGCGTGCGGTAGCGGGACTCGGCCTGGGGGTCGGTGACTCGCTGCCCGCCTCGCAGGTCCTGGATGGCCTGGTAGACGCGGTCGCGCGTCAGCCCGGCCGACTCTAAAATGCGGGCCGCGGGCGTATTCCGTTCGGTCAGGATGGCGAGAAAGATGTGCTCCGTGGAGATGTACTCATCCTTGAGGCGGTTGGCTTCCTCGTTCGCCAGGTCGATAATTCTCTTTACGCGCGGGGTAATGAAGATCTGTCCCGCGCCGCCGCCGAAGATGTTGGCCTTGGGGCTGGCGCGCAAAGTGGCGTCGAGCCGTTCAGTGAGCGCCTCCGGGTTGACGCTGAGTTTTTCCAAAATTTGGGGGATCACCCCGCCGGGCTGT
>DATFET010000125.1:0-4401 GCA_035250835.1 Anaerolineales bacterium | reverse complement strand
CTTCTGGACGGTTGGATTCTTTTTGAGGTTTTCAGCAGTATCGTTGATAACGATTTCGCCGGTTTGCAGAACATAGCCGCGCTGGGCAATGGAGAGAGCCATCAGGGCGTTCTGCTCGACCAGGAGAATGGTTGTGCCTTCCTCGTTGATCCTGCGGATGGTATCGAAGATCAGCTCGACGAGGACCGGTGCAAGCCCCATCGACGGCTCATCCATCAGGATCAAACTCGGCTTCGACATAAGGGCACGCCCGGTTGCGAGCATCTGCTGTTCGCCGCCGGAGAGTGTACCTGCCACCTGCTTGCGGCGTTCCCGGAGGCGTGGAAAAAGATCGAAAACCTTCTCGATGGCATCCTTCGTTTCCTTCGAGTCACTGCGGCTGTAAGCGCCCATTTCGAGATTTTCAGTGACCGTCAATCGAGCGAATACACCTCGTCCTTCCGGGACCATGGAAACACCCTTGTACACGATCTGGTGTGCCTTATATTTGAAAAGGTTGTCGCCATTGAGTGTAACACTGCCTTCGCGGGGTGTGAGAAGGCCGGCGATGGTCCGCAGGGTGGTGGTCTTCCCGGCGCCGTTCCCACCAATCAGGGTTACGATTTCTCCCTGGTCGATATGAAGAGTAATCCCTTTCAGGGCATGGATGTTGCCGTAGTACGTGTGAACGTTGTCAACTTTTAGCATGGACATCTTTGCCTGCCCTTAGTTTAAATTCTTCTTATCTTTGAATCGCTCGTGCGCGGTGGCCATCCCCTCGGTGGCGGCGCCGCGTCCGAGGTAGGCTTCGATCACACGTGGATTGCTCTGGATTTCGGATGGTGTCCCTTCTGCGATCTTTTCACCGTAATCGAGCACTGTGACTTTCTCCGAAATCCCCATCACGACGCGCATATGGTGTTCGATCAGCAGGATGGTAATACCCAGTTCATCCCGCAGGCGGTGGATGAAAGAGGTCAGGTCTTCGCTTTCGCGCGGATTCATGCCTGCACTGGGCTCATCCAATAAAAGCAATTTTGGCTTGGTGGCCAGGGCTCGGGCGATCTCGAGCCGACGCTGCGCACCATAGGGCAGATTACGGGCTACCATGTCTCCCTTACCCTTCAGGTCGACAAAGTTAAGCAGCCGCTGGGCCTCAGCCAAAGCATTCTTTTCCTCAGTAACCATATATTTGGTTCTAAAGATGGCACTGAGCCAGGTGGAGTTCAAGAACTCGTGCTGTCCAACCAGGATATTCTCCAGGGCGGTCATGTCTGCGAACAGGCGGATATTTTGGTAGGTGCGTGAAATTCCCTGACGGGCGATCTGGTCAGGACGAAGCTTCTGGATTTCGATTCCTTCGAAGGTAATCGTGCCTTCGTCGGCTTTGCTGAAACCAGTAATACAGTTGAAGAACGTGGTCTTACCTGCGCCATTCGGTCCGATGATGCTGACAATGGACTTCTCGGGGATCTCAAAATCCACTGCGCTGACGGCTGTGAGCCCGCCGAAGCGCTTGGTCACTTTGGATGTGGTGAGGATGGGTGCCATCTTACTCTCCTAAACCATGCCTTCTGCCGAGACGTTTTCAGCATCGGCATGATGCAGCTCCCGTTTTGCAGCCTTGGAAGGCCAGAGACCTTCAGGTCTGACGAGCATCATGACGATCAATGCAACTCCATAGAAGAGGAAGCGGAATTCCGATACTTCACGTAGAAGCTCAGGCAAGCCGATCAATGCTATCGCGCCCACGATGACGCCGGGAATACTGCCCATGCCTCCGACGACGATCAATGCAACCACATTGAGGGATACGAGGAACTGCATGCTGGAGGCAAAGATCGAGCCGATCAGAGTGGCAAAAATGGCGCCGCCCAGGCCTGCAAAAGCTGCGCCCAGCATATATGCCAGGAGTTTGGTCTGGATGAGGTTGACGCCCAGCGCTTCGGCGACATCCTCATCTTCACGGATCGCCATCCAGGCTCTTCCAAGCCGGGATTCGCGTAATCGCCAGGCAGCAAAGGCCAGTACGATTACGCTGATCATCGCAAGATAATAGATGGTTTCCACTGTACTCAGTTCAATCCCATTACAGACCCGAGGCACGTCTACTCTAACAAAAGGCTCCAGGAATCCTATGCAAGGTTTCTGGATGCCAATGATGCCCTGGGGTCCCCCAAAATAGGATGCTAGAAAATCCGAGCCCGCCAGCAGACGTACAATCTCTCCGAAGCCAAGCGTTGCAATCGCCAGGTAATCTCCACGTATGCCTAAAACAGGTAAACCCAGGAAGAAGCCAGCCAGCATGGCAACCAAAACAGCAATCGGAGCAGCCACCCAGAATGGAATGTGCTGCAAACCGAATCCCCCGTAGGAGGTGAGCAGACCGACCGTATAGGCGCCAATGGCGTAGAAAGCGACAAAACCCAGGTCAAGCAGCCCGGCGAAGCCCAGGGTGATATTTAGCCCCAGCCCCATGAGGATGAACAGGATCACCGTAACGATCACCTGGGCGATAAATGGGCCAGATACCCTGGGTAACCCAATGGCAATAAACAGGATCAGGATGACTAAAAGAACGGTCAGGGAGCGTTTTCCATTTTTAGGTAGGGATGCAACGCGTGTCTGAACCTGCCTGCCTCGGGCGGACCACAGGTATGAGGCAATGGAAACGGTCAGGAAGAGGACAATCGCGCCTTCCGCCGTCAGGCCAGTCTGACCGAACAGATATCTGGCGGCTTTTTCCACGGCGCCTTTCTGGTTGATCATCACCACGCGGAACAGGCCGGCAAAGAGTGACATCAAGAAGACGATAAGAAGACCTAGAGCAATCGGACGGCGCAGCGAGAGAGGCGTGAGCAGGAAGGCTCCACCGACCAACCCACCGATTGCGCCGATGCCAAGCCATATCGGGATGTAATTTTGCATGCCTCCGAAGGTCAGGATTTCGTAAAGGGCCGGGCTTGAGGTGATGAAAATTTCACGCAGGTCCACGTGGGTTCCAAAATAAGTGAACAGGGCAAGCACGAGTCCGGTCGTCAGGCCGGTTACAAGCCCAGCAGTAAGCTTACGAAGAGGACTATCGTTGCCCGGAAGTTTCGAAGCCCGCCGCGCAGCCATGTAGCCCGCGATCAGGATTGTGGCGAGCAGGATGAACTGCCCGAGGGTGATCACATCCTGGATCACATCCCGCTTATCAAAGACTTCTACCATGCCAACAAGGCACAGATAAATCGTGATTGCTCCACTCAACAACCCAATGTTCACGGCAGTCCAGAGGAAGTTTTCATTTTTCATGAGGTTCACCCTGTCAGGCCTTCTTCTTCGTTAGGCGCTCACCCAAGATGCCTTGAGGCCGGAACAACAGAATCATGACCAGCATGATATAAGCAATAACATCCTTCAATTGATAAGGACGGGTAATCCCCAGTCCTTCCAGGACGAGCGAGGGCCCGACTGACTCAACCACGCCCAGTACAATACCGCCCAGCATGGCGCCAGGAATGTTGCCGATACCCCCCAGAACAGCCGCAGTAAATGCCTTGATGCCGGGCGTGAACCCCATTGCAAATGTAACCTGGCGGAAGATGAGGGCATACAGAACTCCTGCTGCACCGGCCATCGCTGCTCCAACCGCAAACGTCGTCACGATGATGCGGTTGACGTCGATACCCATCAGGGCGGAAGTATCCTTATCCTCGGATACCGCCCGCATTGCCTTGCCGATTTTTGTGAATTGGACGATCGAATAGAGGATTGTCATCATGATTGTAGCCGCAATGATAATAACGCCTTGCACTTTTAGAATGTGAATTCCTAAAATAACCCATTCCCCTTCAAGCGCTGGAATCGGTGGATAGGCGTATACGCCTGGTCCGAAGAAACCGCGAAATGAATAGAGCAGGAAGAAGGAGGCGCCAATGGCACTGATGAGTGGAACCAGCCTGGGCGCCTCGCGCAGGGGACGGTAGGCGACTCGTTCGACGAGTAGGGCGATCGAAGTTGACAGGAGCATTGCAAATAAAATTGGGAGAAGTAATCCTAGAACTGGATTTCTTGTAGTAAAACCATTTTTCGTCAACCATGAGGCGAGAAAAAATCCAGCGAATGCCCCACTCATGAATATTTCACTGTGGGCGAAATTGATCATGCGCAGGATGCCATAGACCATCGTGTACCCCAGAGCGATGAGGGCATAGATGGCTCCCTGGGAGATCCCGAAGACGACGAAGTCCAGCCATTGTTCAGCTGTATATTTCCCGGCGAGGATCGTATTAAATGTGCCAATTAAAATACCTGCAACGATCAATATGCGGAACCCCCATAGAAAACCGCTGACAATAAGGTCCAACAACCGTTCATTTAGGCTCGTGCGCATGGGCGGTCTCCTCAATGAGCTGCGATGTAGTAAGGAGATGGGCA
>DATFET010000010.1:0-7976 GCA_035250835.1 Anaerolineales bacterium | reverse complement strand
CCAAATTACTTTCTTGGTTTTTTTCCTCTACCGCCATGGTAACTGGGAACATCCAAACCATAGCGTATACACAATTTATCGTCTAATAATCGTGAGCGGATTCTTGGATCCATTTCCTCCAACGAGTCAGATGTGGTGATTACAGTAGGCAACTCGGCACTATAGCGATAGTTGAAGAGCTGGTACAGCTTCTCGCGCACCCACGGCGTCATGGACTGCGTTCCAAGGTCATCCAACACGAGTAGGGGAGCGGTGCGAATCTCATAAAACCTTCGATCAAAACTAACTTTGCTATTTTCTCCAAAAGTTGCTCGTAAATGATCGAGCAAATCGGACATTTGAACGAACAATGGCGGGTCACCTAGACCGGCTCGATAATTGGCGATTGCTGCGGCCAGATGTGTTTTGCCGGAACCGTAACCTCCTATGAAAATCAGCCAGCCTTTTGGTTTTTCTGCATAGATATGCGCTGCTTTCAATGCTTTTTGCAATGACTTTGATTCCTCTGGCGATAACCCCTCTCTGGTTCGGTCTTCAAATGAACCAAAGGTTTTGTTTGTCATCAAATTTAAGGATGACAGCTCAGGATGTAGGGTGTCGGCAACCGGATCGCGGTAATCGGGTGCTACGATTTGGAACCTGAGCACAATTTCTTTGTCAGTTAACCGAGAACGAATACGGGGTTCAATTTCTTCCAGCGATAAATTTGTTGTAATAACCGTTGGTAATTTGTTTATGTATCGATAATTAATGATTTGGAATAATTTTTCCTGTGCCCATCCAGTGGCATTCTGAGTTCCAAAGTCATCCAGCACCAGCAGTGACGCGTTGCGGATTTCGTTGAAGCGTTCCTCGAAGGTTGTATCCTCGCTGTCGTACGAAAACCGCAGCATATCCAGCAGATCTGGAACTGTCAAAAACAAGGTAGGCACACCCATATCGACTGCAAAGTTTGCAATTGCCGCAGCTAAATGTGTTTTTCCACATCCATACCCACCCTGCAGCAATAACCAGCCATTAAGGGATAGTGCAAACCCTTTTGAAATATTATAAGCATCCTCTATTGATTGAGCCTGCATTTCGCCGAGCCCCTGGCGCCCGCGCGGCTGAAATGTGGCAAAGGTCAGCCCCTTTAGCTCAGCGAGACGGCTGAGAGAGTACAGTCGTTCACGTACCTGCTGGCTGACATGGCGCTGGCGGCAGACACAAATTTCAAGCCTGCCGAAATTCGGATGACCGACCGGAACGTCGGCGCGTAAATATCCCTGTCCGCCGCAAAATTGGCAATTCGGGTCACCAAGACTAGTGCTCGATGTAGTCGGCGTATTCGCCTTCGAAGAATTTTCGGCGATCTTTTTCAGCGTCTCGTCTATCCTGCTTTTCGGCACGTCCTTCTTCCTTCCAGCGTTTCAAAATGGCTTCGCAGTATTTCCAGTTGCGTTTGTTGTTCTTCACCGCCAGCTCGATGGCTTCACCGATCCATTCTGCCGAATAGGTTTCTTCAGCATCCTTCAAAGCATCGGCGATCAGCGGCGTCAGCGGACCGATATTCTCTTCATACAGCTTAAACACATTTGGGCGTTCGATGGGTGGCGCAGAAATTCGAGTTTGGGGATTCCATTGTCCATTCTCGATCGCCTGGACTCCGGCCCGTCCACGCGGGGAATTCAGCAGGAAATATACCACCGTCTCTCTCTGGACTTTCAAGAGAGCGCCGCGCTGGACAGCCTTCTCCAGCCCGGAGGCGATCTCCTCCCCCGGAAGCCCCAGCTCTTTTACGTTGAAATCCATTTTGCTCAAGGCGCGGAATGGACCCTCCATGTGACTCGCGCGCCATAAAAAATACAACGTCACCTTCAGCTCGGCCGGGTCATCGATCTGTTTCAATAATTGATGAAAGAACGAATCAGGCAGTTCGGTGAATGTTTCAGATTCGCTAAAGCCTTTGAATTTACTCATTCGGTTTGAACATCCGCGTCGCGGCGTTCTCGAACTTCGCCAGCGCATTGCGGAAGACCAGTTCCACACTGCCCACAGGTCCGTTGCGATGTTTTGCTATGATGATCTCAGCGACGTTCTGCCTGACCGTATCCTTCTCGTACTGGTCGGGCCGATAGATGAACATTACGATGTCGGCGTCCTGCTCCAGGGAGCCCGATTCTCTCAGGTCAGAGAGCACAGGTCTTTTATCGGAGCGCTGCTCTACGGCACGGGATAGCTGCGCAGCAGCCAGCACCGGGACATTCAACTCGCGCGCCAGGATCTTCAAATTACGTGAGATATAGGAAACTTCCTGCACGCGGTTGTCGTTGCGGGTATCGCCGCCCATCAACTGAAGATAATCCACGATGACGAGGTCGAGGCCAAACTCCATGTGCAGGCGGCGGCATTTGGTCCGCAGCTGGAGCGGGGTGATGGCCGGTGTGTCGTCCAGGTACAGGTGTGTATCGCCGAACACTTCGATTGCGTGGGTAAAAAGAGGCCACTCCTCTTCGTGCAGTTTCCCCGTGCGCAAACGCTGGGAATCGATCCCGGTCTCCTGGGCGATCAGCCTCTGCACCACCTGTTCATTGGACATCTCCAGCGAAAAGATGGCGACGTGCTTTTTGTGGGTCAGCCCCGCGTTCTTGGCAATGGACAGCAGGAAGCCGGTCTTGCCCTGGCCCGGGCGGCCGGCGATGATCAGCAGGTCGGAGGGCTGCAGGCCGGTCAGCATCTTGTCGAGGTCGATAAAACCGGTCGGCACACCGTGGATATCGTCGGGGCGTTTGGCGAGGTCATCGATGCGGTCGTAGTAATCGCTCAACACGGACGAGATCGGCCGCAGGTCATGTTTGAGGCGGCGCTCGCTGACGTTGAAGACTGCCTTCTCGGCTTCGTCCATGACGTCGTCCACGCTGGTCCGTTCATTGTACGCAATCGCGGCGATCTGGTTGGCAGCGTTGATCATCTTGCGGCGGACAGAGTAGCCCTCTACGATGCGTCCATAGGATTCGGCGTTGAGCGAGGAAGGAACCTGGTTTACCAGAGACGTCAGGTAGGCTGGACCGCCGATCTCACTCAGCTGGCCGCGCCGGTCCAGCTCGTCAGAGACCGTCAACAGGTCGATCGGGATGCGCTGCTCGTGCAGGCTGGTAAAGCACTCCCAGATCCATTTATGACGGTGGATGTAAAAATCGTCCGGGTTCAGGAACTGGGCGACGTCGTAATAGACTTCGGAGTTAATGAAAACCGCCCCTACGACGGCTTCTTCAGCTTCACGGCTGTGCGGGACTGCCGTTGACGTGGCGGGGGCGGGTGATCTGTCATTCCCGTATGGGAATTCGTTCGGCAGGGTATCGGTCATTTATTCCTTGGCTTTTTGGGTTTGTCTGATGGCGGCTCATCTTCGTCTGTGTTGCCATCCTCCTCCGGCTTGTCGAAATCGAGCTTCTCCAGGAAATCCTCGAAGATGGAGAGACGCTGGCTGCTCTCCTCCGAAAGAGGAGCCGGCTCGCTCTTCTCCTCAGGTTCGGTGGTCTCGCCCTCCGGCATATCCTGCTCGGGGACAATGCCCGCTTCCTCCATCACGCTCGAGTTGACGAGGATCGGCACATGGGCGCGTACAGACAAAGCAATGGCATCTGAAGGGCGTGAATCGACTTCCACTTCTCTGCCGTTCAACTCTGCAATGATGCTGCCGTAAAAAATTTCATTTTGCAATTTGACGATCTCGATGCGGGTGATGCGGGCGTCGAACGCGCCAAAGACATTCTTCAACAAGTCATGTGTCAGCGGGCGGACCATTTCCACTTCCTGCAGGGCAACGGTAATGGCCTCGGCTTCGTAGGGTCCAACCCAGATGGGCAGGTACCGCTCGGAATCCATTTGTTTCAAGACCACCAGTCGCTGCGGTGTCATCAAATGAACGCGCACACTGTCAATTTGTACTTCGATCATCTCAGGCATGGGAACTCCAACCGATTAGAAGCTGTTTATTTCGTCCTAATCATGGGTTGTAATCAGGATAACACTTAGTATTGTAGCATAATCAAACGCGAATGTCATTGAGTTGCCGAATTGCTCAAACGCGACTATAATGTTCCCCTGTCACTCAATTCGGGGCGTGGCGCAGCCCGGCTAGCGCGCTTGCATGGGGTGCAAGAGGTCGGAGGTTCAAATCCTCTCGCCCCGACACGGTACGAAAGTACGCCGTTCGTAGAGGTTGGTAAGATGTGCAAGCGGTCACGAAGCAGTGTGTCCGCAAGCAAAAAGAGAGTAGTTATGCTACTCTCTTTTTGCTTGAGTTGAATTTTCTTTAAGGTTCGTCGTTCTTGTTTGGTGGGGCTGCGTTATTTCCTTCGCTCTGGTTTTCTACATTTGCCTTGTCCCAGCCACTCCACCAGGATCCGGCTAGATCGTCATGGTCGATGTCTGCATAAGGGCAATACCCGCGCCGCCTGCCTTCTGCAAAGGCTGTTTTACCCTCAAGAAATACAAGCATTATTTCATACTGGGTTATAACTTGGGGTATTTTTTTCATTCCAGTGGCAACCTCAGATCGTCGTATGGCGCGTCAATCTCGCAGCTATCTGCCTTTTTTCATTATTCTTCGGCTGTGGTCCCATCCATTCATCCAAACTTGTTCAAGTATTGGACTGCTTGCGGTATATGGGTTGGCAATGCGACGCGTTCCTTCCTCGAAGGCTAGTTCGCCCTCAGCATATGCACGTTCTCTTTGTGCACTGGTGATTTCCCCAGATTGATTCGCTTTTTGTTGTTTTTCCACTTGTGCCGCGTCCCACCCATTCCACCAAATTAATGCAAACTCTTGATTTATTCTTATATAGGGGTTGGAACCACGGAGCCTCCCACCTTCAAGGGCTTTCCGACCCTCGAGATAGACATCCTTTCTCGTTACATGGATGACGCTTTCAAACATTTTTATGCCTGCCTTCGTATCGCACGCCTAAGAGTTTTAATCCCTATCACCAGGTGACTTCCGATATACATCGCTTTCTTTATTTGCCTTGTCCCAACCATGCCACCAGAGTCCCCCAAGATCTTTGCTTTCTACATACGGATTGTAAGAACGAAGTCTGCCTTCCTCGAAGGCACGTTTCCCCTCGGCATACACACTTACTCTCTCTGCATTGGTGAAAAATCTATTTCTCATGTCATCCTGTCTTATGTGTCTTATATTGAACAGTAAAACCCTTATAGCCTGATGCCTTGCTGGGTTGTCAAATCGCGTTCTTGTATTGGTGATCTTGCGTCTTTCTTTCTTCTTCACCCGTATCCCAGCCATGCCACCAAATTGTGGCAAGTGCGAGATTATTTGCTGTATATGGGTTAT
The DNA here is from genome assembly GCA_035250835.1 of Anaerolineales bacterium. Taxonomy (GTDB): domain Bacteria; phylum Chloroflexota; class Anaerolineae; order Anaerolineales; family Villigracilaceae; genus Defluviilinea. The sequence continues at coordinate 2,641 of DATFET010000010.1, read as the reverse complement.
GACCACGCTGTGTGCCTATATTAAAGGCATTTTTGCCCTCAGCATATATCCTTGCTTTCAGGTTTCCAGGTATGACCTTATATTTGAAATGCTTATACATGGTTATACCTAAGCCTTTGGTTTATACGGGACATGCAACAACTCTGCTGCTTTACGCTTGGCTTCCTCAGGCCGTCGGTCATATCGGGCTGTAGTCTGCACGTTCGCATGACCTGCCATCCTTGAGACTGTGGCAATGTCTGCGCCTTTGTCCAGTAAGTGAGAGATAAACGTTCTGCGGAGGTCATGAGGAGAGAATGACTTTACACCGGCCTCCTCAGCCCGCTTTTGTAGCATGTTATATATCGCCTGGGATGTCAAAGCGCCGCCGCGAAAAATCGTTTGCCCTGCTTTCTTGTTAGGCATATCCACGCCGCCAACTTTTCTAAATGGCTTCACTATCATTGCCTCGCGTTCAATCAATACCTTCCCGCTTTTGTTCACTTCCACAAATATCGCTCCCACTTTGGGACCGCGAACAGCAATCCAATCATTGAGAGCATCGGCTGCACCGTTGGTTATATATGCGGTCCGCTGCTTGTTTTGCTTCCCGGTCAGTACCAGTTTACCTGTGTCTGGATCGTAATCAGACAGGGAGAGACTGATCATCTCGTCACGCCTTAAACCTGCCGCGTACATCATGCCAATAATAGCGGCGTCACGTGTACCTGCTGGGGTTGTGTCTGCCTGGCACGCTTCAATAAGCGCCTTTAATTCACCCTGAGATAGCTCACGGCCCGCCGGGAGCGTCTCGCCAATGACTGGCTCCAGCTCCACGGCTCGGTGGTAGTCCTCTGCTGTAATCTGTCCAAGTAACCAGGCCTGCTTGAGTGTTTGCCTTAGCGCAGATAACATCTTGTTTGCGGTCGCTGGGCTGTATGACTGTGCAAGCCTTGCACGTATGGCAGCCGTATGCTGGTAACGCATCTTTCCCCAGTCCAGATGGTTGACATCTGTGCCAAGTATCCTAGCGATAACGCCTAGCGCCTGTGCTTGGGTCCGCCTGCCAGTTTCAGCAGGCAATGAAGTGATGTATACAACTGCAGGGTTTTGATCCAACGGCTGGGGCTGACCTAGTATCAATTCGCTTTGGGTTAGTGTGTTCATGCCATTTCTCGTATATTCCCAGCGTGCCCGATAGAGCACTGCACAGGTGGAGGGGTAATATGCTTATGATTGTTTAGTTTTGAGAACTAATATTCTCATAAGTTATTTTAGCCTCCAGACAGGTCTATGTCAAGAGGTATGCAGCGGCTGGCCGAAGGCATGCGCAGCATTGCGCGCTTGCATGGGGTGCAGGAGGTCGGACGCTACGCGCAAATCCTCTCGCCCCGACACAATCACCCGCCAGTACTATGCTTTTAGTATTCTGACGGGTGATTTTTGTTTGATAGGTATTAGGAAGGAAATCACTGGCATTTTATACCGTCTGTTCATACTTCCGTGCTGGTTGCATGAAGCATTGCGTTTCATTCCTGCATGGTACTGGAGATTAGAGCCGCGCATCTCCCCCTCGCTTTCCTTTGGCTCACTCATCCCCCTTCTATGCTCATTTATGAGTTTCAGGGTGTGTCATGTTTAATTTTGATTTATGCTGCAAATATAAACATCAACCCAGCATCAATCCCTCGGCGGCATTCGACGGTTCGGGGTCAGGCATTTTCACCATACGGAACGAATTCAGGAAGCCGAGCAGGCCGGCGATCAACGGCACCAGCAATGCGACCTGCAGGGCGATATGTCTTGCGTCGGTGTTGATGCGAAGAATCTCCGCCTGTACATCCGCCGGCTGACCGACCAGCAGCTCCTCGAGCTGAGTGTTGCTCATGATCTGGGCATCTTCCTCCAGGCCCTGTGCCACCTGGGCCTGTTCCTCCGGGGACAGCACAAGGCTGGAATAGGCCATTTGGGTAAAGGTATAGGCCAGGGATGCCAGCATGATGGCGCCTGCAAATGCCAGTCCAAAGGAGAGACCGAACGATCCTCCCGCCGAATTGACGCCCGCGGCTTCACTGACGCGTTCCTCGGAGATCGGAGACAACGTATAGTTATTAAGCTGGGACACCAGCAATCCCAGGCCCGACCCTGTGATCATCAGCGGGATGAAGAAGCTCCAGCCTGAAGCTGCGCGGGGAACCAGCAGGAGTACGAATAATACTCCTACAAAAAAGATCCCAAATCCGGCCTGGATGATACGGCTTGGACTTCGTTTGCCGGCTCTGCGTCCTGCCAGAAGGGCTATAAAGAATATGCTGAGAGAAAAAGGTGCCATCGTAAGACCGGTTTCCATGGCGGTATACTCGAACACCATTTGAAAATAGATGGGCAGTGCAATCATCATACCGCCCAGGGCAATATTCTGCAGTGTCTGTTCAGAAATGCCCAGCCTGAAATATTTGGAGCTGAACAGGTCTGGGTCGAGCAGGGCAGCCTTGCCCTCCTTTTTGCGCCGTACCAGCCATCTGGCAAACAGGAATATGGCAACGGCGCCAATTACCATCAATAAGCCAACCGACTCGCCTCCCTCCTGCCAGACCAAAATACTCAACACGATGCCGCCCATGCCGATCACGGAGAGGATCGACCCGGTAACATCGACCTG
>DATFET010000099.1:0-6058 GCA_035250835.1 Anaerolineales bacterium | reverse complement strand
GTGGCGCGCGCTTTGGCGGCGGATTGATCTTTTGAAATGAGGTAAAAGAGGGTAGTTAATGAATGCGCAGCAACAAATCCCTGGATTTTTCCTATTTCGGCATATGCCAGTAATTGAACAGATGCTTCATAAAACGGCTCGCGGTTTTGCAGAACATCCAGAATAATGTTCAAATCGAAGAATGCTTTAGTTTTTGCCGCCATATTTGGCTTCCAGATGTTTTGTATAATCGGCTACGGAAACATTATTAGATAGTGTGCCTGAAAGCCTCCGCACAATCGGCGCTTCCTCCAAGATTTCAAGGGATGCGGGCATGCGGCGCAGATATTCACTGATCAGGTTTGTGACGGTCGTATTTTGCTTGCGCGCGTAACGTTTTGCATTTTCCAGTAATTCACGCGGCAGGCGGACTGTTAATTTTGTTTCTTGCATGGCAGCTCCTTGCCGTACAGAATAACAGGGTTTTGTACGGCTGTCAAGTAATGCACAAAATGCCTATAGCTCGAAATCAAAACGGAACAGCGTTTTTTTACAGTCCCGTTTGGATATCAATAGTCTCTTATCTATTTCCAAATATGCCCGTATCCGTGCTCGCCCTCGAGCAGGTTTCCTTCGGCGAAGCGTTGGAAGCGGAAGGGAGTGATGTCTACGGTTTTCGGCGCGCCGTCGAGGATGAGTTCGACGAGGCTGGCGCCCGCGGCGGGGGAGGTCTTGAAGCCGGTGCCGCTTAAGCCACAGGCAAGGTAAAACCCACTCAAGGCTGTTCCGCTGTAGATCGCGCGCTGGTCGGGGGTGATGCCATCGCGTCCGACGTGGATGGAATGCAAGCCGCTCTCTTCGATTTTGGGAATGCGCTTTAGCATTTGGTCGATCAATTTTTCAAGGAATGTGTCGGTGGGCGTCTGGTCTTCGGCGTCAGGTGGTTCGCCGCGCATCGATTCGTCTTCGCCGGCGGCCAGGATGAGCGCACTCCCCTCGGGGCGGAAGTAGCAGTTGATGATGTCGTCAATGCAGGCGGGGATGCGACCCAGTGAAGGCGGACGATGCAGGAAGGCGACATCGTGAGTCCACGTCTCAAGCGGGACTTCGATGCCTGCGAGGCTGGCGACATGCTTTGCCCACGCCCCAGCCGCGTTGATGACGATAGATGCGTCAAAATCACCTTTGTCTGTATTGACGCCTGTGACTTTGCCTCGCGCGGTGCGAATGGCGGTCACTTCGCAATTTTGGATCAGCGTCGCGCCATTGCGCTTTGCCGTTTCGAGAAAGGAATTGGTGGTGAGGGTCGCATCGGCGTAGCCCGAGTCAGGTTCGTAGGCGGCGACGTCGAAATGGTCGGTGATGAAATCAGGGACGAGTTTCTTCACATCCGCAGCAGAGATGACCGAGGTGTTGATGCCAATACGCTGCTGGTTGGCGACGTTGCCGCGCAGCTTGTCCTCATGCTCGCGTTTGGCGATCTGCATGAAGCTCGTGTTGATGAATCCGCAGTCGCCGCCGACGCGTTCCTTCCAATCCCTGAAATAGAGTTGATAACTCTTGAACGTCAGGTCGGATTCAGCAGCGAGGTCGTAGTGCATACGGACGAGTCCGCTCGAGTGGCCGGTCGCGCCCGAGGCCGTGACTTTGCGCTCGAGGACGGCAGGTTTGAGTCCGCGTTCGGCCAGGTGAAAGGCAAGACTGGCGCCCATCACACCCGCGCCGATGATAATGGCATCGTAAGTTTGGGTCATGGAAAATTCCTTTTTGTTTTAAACACGAAGGAAAAAGCAAGGGATGGGATTATTGATTATCCAGTGGCTGTGGTGAATTGTAGCAGGATTCATTCTCAAATAAAAACTACGGAGACTGCCCGAAAGGGCGCGCCTCCGCAGTTTTCCTCTTCCTTCAATATCTATACACTGACCTGATAGATCTGGATCAGGTTCCCGCAGGTGTCATCAAACACGGCTGCTGTTGTCATTCCCATGTTTGTTGGCTCCATAGTGAATTCCACGCCGAGATTTTTCATACGTTCATATTCTGCCTGGATGTCGCGGACTTCGAAGGCAGTGTAGGGTATCCCGTCCCTGATGAGGGACTCCCTGAGTGCTTTCATTGCCGGATATTCCGCGTTGGGTTCCAGAAGCAGCTCTGTGCCATCGGGCTCCTCGGGTGAGACGACCGTGATCCAGCGCGCCCCCTCCCCCAGTGGAATATCACGCTTTGGCAGAAAGCCCAGCACCTCCGTATAAAACTTCAGGGCTTTGTCGTAGTCTCCTATGGGGATACTGGCAAGTTTGATCTTCATATCCATTTATCCTTTCCTACCGCTTAGGCGGTACTCCGTCAGAAGTTGGGTGGCTGCGGTGCAGCCCAGCCGACGGAACTCGCTGGGACTCAGCCCGAACTGCTGCCTGAACGCTTTGCTGAATGCCGCATGGGAGTCGAAACCCGCGGCGAGCGCGACCCCTGTGATGTCCACCGCGCCCATGCGCAGCTTGCGGCCGGCCCGCTCCAGGCGCACGCGGCGAACGTAGCTGGCCGCGCTCTCGCCAACGCGAGCAGTGAAGACGCGATGGAAGTGGGGGATGGAGAATCCCGCCACCGCCGCCAGCGTTTCCCGATCGAGCGGCTCATGGAAGTGCTCACGGATGTAGCGCATCACATCTGCGATGCAGTCCGAATATTCGTGAAAAGTTTGGGTATCCGTCAACATGGATGTACTATAGTATATCAGAACGGATGTTCGCTATTCCAGATGTATCATTTTCAAATATGTGGTCTCGATACGTGCTCACCTGTTCTGCACCGAGCGCCCGATTTGCTTAGCAAATCGGGCGCAGGTGTCGCACTACTCGACCACAGTAGCTATTGAAATACACGTTCTCATGATCAAAGAGAATATGCCATCATATTTTTCCGATCACTCTCGTATAAAAACAGCACGCATCCAGGATCTGTTCCAGTTCACAGTTTTCATTTCGCATGTGTGCCAGTTTATGGTCTCCGGGTCCAAAGCCTATCGTGGGAATTCTCAGGCTGACCGGCGTGACTGCATTGGTGCTGAAATCCCAGAATTCATATTCGCTGGGTTCGTTTCCAAAAGTTTCGCGGTATGCTACCTTGCAGGCTTTTGCCAGCTCGTGGTCAAGGTCGATCTTCCAGGCGAGGTGGAACGGCTCATATTTGATATCCAGCCCTGTCCAGCTTGTTCGATGCAAGGTTCCCACCTCCCACGTTGCATTCTTTCCTTCGATCAGCCTATCCATTTCCTGTTTGATATCGTCCTCAGTTTCTCCGGGGATCATTCGCCTGTCCAGGTACACTTCGCACTCGGATGGGACGGCGTTCAACGATGCGCTGACGCTCGAAATTCTCGACATGACCAGTGTTCCACGCGGTTTCTCCTTTTTCATCAGCTCAACGTTGGTCTTTTCCACCCGCTGGATGATCTGCGCCATCTCATAGATGGCATTGATCCCTTTTTCCGGCGCCGAACCATGAGCGGAAACCCCGTGCGTTTTGATGGATACCTGGAGTTTGCCTTTATGCCCCAGTGAAATTTTGTTATTGGATGGCTCGCAAATCAGCATATAATCTGGCCTGAGGTTCAACTCCCTGAACAGGTGCTTCAGGTTTTCCCCATCGCAATCCTCCTCGAACACAGTACAGGAGACGTAAACCGCCTTGCCGGAAATCAGACCCAGTTTTTTGACGAGCGCGCCCGCATAGATTGATGCCGCGATGGATGATTTCATATCCACCGAGCCTCTGCCGTGCAAACGCCCATCTCGGATCTCGCCGCTGAACGGAGGCAGTTCCCATTCTTTCTCATCGTTTACTTCCACAGTGTCCACATGTGAGTCGAACAGGATCGATTTTTCACCATCGCCAATCCTTCCCAGGACATTTCCCATGGAATCGACGATGACTTCATCATAGCCAAGCGCCTTCATCTTCTGCTCGATGAACCTGATGATTTTCTCTTCCTGACCAGAATAACTTTTGATTCTGACCAGGCTTTGAGCAAAGGCAATGAGTTCTTTTTTTATCTCCGCTGTAAGAAGTTCAGAAGAGTTCATGTATGCCTCTTATATCGGCTGTTCTATGATCTTTCGCCCAAAAATTCCTGCACAGTCTGTGTAATTTGATTTAGAACCGAGAGTGATTTTGGGATATCACCTGGAATTTCCAGTCCGTGCTCAACACCCTCCAGGACCAGGGCATGTCCGTCCGTAATGTCTTCAAGATGTTTTAGCACGTCGGGTTTATAGTATCGGTCTGCAGTTCCGATCACAAAGAGTGACCGCGGGCGTACTTTCTCGATCTGTGAGCACAACCGTTCAGACGTTAATAAGGGAGTCAGCCATACACAGGCTGACTGTTGAAAGCGGCTATCTGCCAGAAGAAGTCCCAGGGCAATCGTTCCAATAGACTTTCCTACCAGTGTGACCTTTTCATAGGGCCGCTGTGACAGCCCGGCGTTGCTGGCTGCAAAAACATCGCTCGACATCCATTGATCTTGCTCACTGTCCTCTTGCATCATGAAATTCGTTCGATAATAGGCATAGTCCACGCTTAGCACGTCTGCCCCCTGTTCGAGCAATACCCGCCGAGAATAATGCAGGGCTGGCATATCTGCCGAGAATCGATAGCCCGGCAGGATGATTCCCAAATGATTCGCCGGGGTTGAATGAGTAATATAGGTATTCGGGACCGGTTGATCCTTAAAACCAATGATATCCAGGGAGCTCAAATTCAATTCCATCTTCCCAACCTCCAGCTGCAGAATAGGCTTTCCATCACATGCTGGGTATAACTGTTACGGCTCGTCGACCAGCAATCCATCCTTTAGTGCCTGGGCTTGGTTCTTGAAAATCGCCAGGGCAGTGGCCATCCGCATAAAACCAAGCTTGCGATAAAAAGGTTCCTTTCCCGGGGCGGCGTATAAAATGATCTTCCTGTGGTTCTTCGAAAAATCGACCAAGCGGGTAACAACCTGCTTGCCAATCCCCTTTCCTTGATACTCTGGATGGACAGCTACATCGCAAATATAGGAACAGTCAACTCCATCTGCAAGCGCCCGGCCGGCTGCAATCAATTTCCCTGAGTCATACACAAAACATTTGAACATACTGTTCGTGAACGAAAGCTTTAAGTCGGCAGGCGATTTTTGTCCCAGGGGTGCGATGAGATACAGATGGGAGAGTTCCTCCCAGTTTACGTTGTCCAATGAATAGATCCATTCAAATTGCATATAGACTCCATCGTAACTGATTGTTATACCCAGGGCGGTCACAAATTGCGCTTTTTTGAAGGTGGGAGAACGCAATTTGTGGCCGTGGGCATTACATCTGCCCGACCCATAGAACCGGAATTCTAAACATTGAAGCTCACCTTTTCCTTAAGCGCGTTCGGCAGCTCGGGACGCCTGCTCCTCTCGATCAGGAAGGTTGCCACTTCGGTGATCTCCCGGAATGCATAATGCTGGCTCAGCGTCCCTTCGAGGTAGCCTGCGCCGCTGGTGCCGCCGGTCCCCACACGGATGCCGATCATGCGGCGAACCATCATAAAATGGCGGTAGCGCCAGTTGGAGAGCAGTTCGTCGATCTCGGAGAGGGTGTTGAGCAGCTCGAAAGGCATATGAAGAATAGGCAGGTTGCGGTAGATCGTGATGAAGAGCGCGGCGCGCATCGCCTGTGGAGGTACATCGCCTCGTCCTTCCTCAAAGAGAACTCTGTCGAACTCTGAAAGCCTGCCTCTTTCGCTCTCAGAAAGACTCGTTTGATACGCATTCCGATAGTCAATCCAGAACAGATGCTGGACCTGATCGTTCGTTTCATTTGTGCGCCTGTAGTCCAGCCAGTATTCTTCATCGAAAAACGGCATCCGCTCCAGCCATTGGACGATAAGCTCCTTTAGTGTGCTTTCACTCTCAGCCTGGTTCACGTCCCGCAGGTCCTTCTCCGATAGGCTGCCGCGGCGGGTGTGCTTGTAATACTCAGCCTTGTAACGCTGTTCCATCTTTAAACCTAATTTCGCTTCGATGAGGCGGAACTGCCTGCTCTGGAAGCCT
>DATFET010000103.1:0-12211 GCA_035250835.1 Anaerolineales bacterium | reverse complement strand
CCGGAGGTCGGGCCCGTAGCGGCAAACACATCGCTCCGAGTCATAGTCATCTTGACGGGCCGATAACCACTCTTGCGGGAAAGTAGAACAACAACCGGCTCAAGATAAACGCCAATTTTCCCGCCGAATCCACCACCGATTTCCATGGGAATCACGCGGATTTTTGATATCGGAATTTCCAGAATCTCTGCCGTTTGCTCGCGTACGCCAAATGATCCCTGCGTGCTGCACCAAATGGTGATCTGTCCATCTGGGCTATATTGCGCAGTTGCATTCTGCGGTTCGATGTATCCCTGATGCACCATGGAGGTGAAGAATTCGCGCTCAATGATCACAGAGGCATCCTGAAAGCCTTTTTCGATATCCCCGACCTGTTCCTGGTAGTGTGCAGCGACATTGCTGTGACGTTCGCCCTTTTTGCCCAACTCATCTGTCCGTATTTCATCAAGCAAAATCGGAGAGTCTTCCTGCATCGCCTTCCTTACATCAAGAACGGGTGGTAGCACGTCATACTCCACTTCGATCAACGCGGCGGCTTCCTCTGCCACGTGGATGTTGATTGCCGCCACGGCCGCGATTGCATGGCCAAAGTACAGCACCTTGTCTTTTGCCAAAATATTATTGCTTTGGTGACGCAAATTGATCGTGCCTTCACCAAGATCTGCGATCTTGCTTTCTACATCAGGCAAATCGTGTGCCGTGACCACCGCTTTTACACCGGGATACGCTTCCGCCTTTCTAGTATCAATAGACAGGATACGAGCATGCGCGTGCGGGCTGCGCAGCATCGCACCATATAACATACCAGGCAGACGAATGTCAGCGCCATATTGGGCACGACCCGTAACTTTATCCGTACCATCATGCCGGAGCGGGTTTTTCCCGATCACCTCATAGTCATCTTTTTTTTCATCAACCGATAAAGTGGTCATAGGGCCTTCTCCGAAACTTGGGCCGCGTTCATTACGGCACGCACGATACGATCATACCCAGTGCAGCGACAGAGATTCCCGGCCAGCCATTGCCGGATCTCATTTTCATTGGGATTCGGATTCTGATCCAGCAAAGCATTGGATGCCACGATAAAGCCCGGGGTGCAGAAACCACACTGCAGGGCAGCATGTGCGATGAACTTTTCCTGCAGCGGATGCAGTCCCTGCGGGGTCGCGATTCCCTCAATGGTCGTCAAGCGGTGTTCGTTGATTTCCACAGCCAACACGAGGCAGGAATTGACCAGGGCACCATCCAAAATCACATTGCACGCGCCGCAGTTCCCATTGTTACAGCCTTCCTTCGTGCCAGTCAATCCCAGGGTCTCGCGCAGCACTTCAAGAAGACTTTGCCGCGGCTCGCATAAGAATTCCGTCTCTTCGCCGTTGATCGTGGCTTGTACCCGCACTCTCTTCGTCATACTGTCCTCGCTCTTTCGACCGCTTTAGTGAGTGCGCGTCGGGTAAGCACCTCGCAAAGATGTTTTCGAAATTCTGCTGTGCCGCGCAAATCGGAAATGGGGCGCGCCGCGGCCTGTGCGATTCTCGCCGCTTCGTGGATATTTTCTTCTCTAATTTCTTTCCCCGCCAAAAACATCCCTGCTTCTTCCACAAACAATGGAGTTGGCGCGACCGCCCCCAACGCGACCCTGGCCGACAGGATTTTCTGCTTCGTCCCGTCAAGCATCACCGAGGCTCCGGCTCCGACAACCGCAATATCCATTTCATTGCGCGGAATAAAACGCAGGTAATGAGCACCGAAATTTTCCTTCGGTGGCGGAATAGTCACAGAAACCAATAACTCTCCGGGTTCCAGGTCATTCTTCCCAGGGGCAAGACAAAAATTTTCAACAGGCAGGGTACGCGTTCCCATGGTATTCGCAATGATGCAGGTCGCCTCATGGACAATGAGCGCCGGAATCGAATCTGCAGCCGGCGAAGCGTTGCAAAGATTTCCTCCAAGGCTGGCCCGATATTGGATCTGTACCCCGCCGATTAAATGAATGGCATCTACCAAACCCGGATACATTTTAGAAACAGTAGCATGATGGCAGATCTCATAACAGGAAACCGCGGCTCCAATCTGTAAGCCAGCCTCCGGGTCATACTGAATTCTGGTCAATTCAGGGATGTTTTTAACATCGATCAATAGATCAGCTTTACGGCGATTCTCGCGCAACTGCACAAGTAAATCTGTACCGCCGCATAGGACACGTGCTTTGCTATCGCTGGATAGCAGTAATTCCACTGTTTCGTTGACGCTGTACGCCAGAATGTAATCCAGGGCTTGCATTCTATCTCCCAAGTGATCGATTGCCGCCGAACCACGAAAATTTTTAACCATTATAATTCAATCAAACTAAAGAATTTATGGGGGAGAGTATGGAGTATCGTCATTTGGGGAAAACGGGGATTCAGGTCAGTGAGCTATCACTCGGATCGTGGATCACGTTTCACACTCAGGCAGACGTGGATTCCGCGGTGGAGATCATGGCTGCAGCTTATGATGCGGGGGTAAACTTTTTCGACAACGCCGAATGATATGCAGGCGGAAAATCTGAGGAAGTGATGGGCGAGGCGCTCAAAAAGTTGAAGTGGCGCCGCGGCAGTTATCTTGTTTCGACCAAGTTCTTCTGGGGTCTGCACGAGGGTATCAATGAGCGCAATACCCTCAACCGCAAGCGTTTGATCGAAGGAATCAACGGTTCCCTCGAACGGCTGAGGCTGGAGCATGTGGACCTGATCTACTGTCATCGTCCGGATAAGACCACGCCCATCGAAGAGACAGTCTGGGCGATGCACAATATCATCGAATGGGGCAAGGCGATGTATTGGGGCACATCCGAATGGTCGGCGGCAGAGATCGTTGCTGCGGTCGAGATTGCGGAAAGGAATCATCTCCATAAGCCTGTCACCGAACAGCCCATCTACAACCTGTTCGAACGCCGCCGTTTTTCGCGCGATTATGAGCGTGTGTACAGGGAATATGGATACGGCACGACCACGTTTAGTCCACTCGCTTCGGGTTTACTGAGTGGAAAATATAGCAAAGGTATTCCAAAAAAGACCCGCGGCGCGCTGAAGGGCTACGACTGGCTGCACGACCATCTTACCGATCAGGAGAAGCTGGCAAAGGTCCAGGCACTGGAATCGATCGCCCAGGATCTTGACTGTACGCTTTCGCAGCTGGCAATTGCCTGGTGTTTAAAAAATCCGTTTGTCAGCACGGTCATCACAGGGGCCAGCCGTATGAAACAGGTCCGCGAAAATATGAAAGCGGGTGAGATCGCGCCTAAACTCACAGCGGAAATCCTGGAGCAAATGGATAAAATTTTCGGTGCCGGGCAGGAGGAAGAAGATTAAACTGTGCAAAGCATTTTGAACTTTGGATTGTATTGGACAAAATCTGGCGGAAACCCTGCCAGATTTTGTTATACCCATCTATTCCTGCAATAGGATAAATTTGGATGATTTACATGACATTCATCAGAGTCACTTCTCAGTGAGTATTAATCTCGACATGTACAATATACAAGCATTCAAATTTTTGTTTCTATGCCAATCCCCGTTGGAGGAAGACATGAAATTCAACAAGTTTGTTTTTGGCGGCATTCTCATCCTTGGGGCTGTCGTCTTTTTAATTTGGAGCTCCACCACCGCGACCCAGGAGTACTTCCTGACCGTGGACGAGCTCAACGCAAAGGGATCAAGCGTGGTGGATAAGAACCTGCGCGTCTCTGGCGCGGTGATCGGCGATTCGATCCAGTACGACGCCCAGACTCTGACCCTGTCCTTCAATGTTGCTCACGTTCCCGGCGACACGGCCGACCTTGAGACCGAAGGCGGACTTGCAAAAGCACTCCACATTGCTGTATCCGATCCTTCGCGCGCCCGCATGAAGGTCGTTTATGTAGGTCCCAAGCCCGATCTCCTGCAGCACGAGGCCCAGGCAATTATGACCGGGCGTCTGGGCGAGGACGGCGTGTTTTACGCCGATGAACTCCTGCTGAAGTGTCCCACAAAATATGAGGAGGCCGTGCCCGAACAGGCCGGTTAGATAGAAACGAACCCTAAAGGTCGAATCAGCCTTTAGGGTTCTTGCCGTTTTTACAGCCTGAGATGTACTGGCTGAGCATGCGGCGCCCGGGTATCCAAGGAGATTTTCATGCTTGCAAACATCGGCTTCGGTGTTTTAGCCTTATCCTTTTTAGTCACCCTTTATAGTGTATTCGCCGCCATCTACGGGGAGCGCACAAAAAATCCTGCCTATGTGGAAAGCGCGCGCCGCGCCATGCTTTTGACCTGGCCACTGCTCACCCTCACTGCTGGGATTTTGATTTACCTGCTGGTCAATGATCATTACGAACTGCAGTTCGTCTACGAAGTAACCAGCCGCAGCATGCCCACCTACCTCAAGGTCACAGCCTGGTGGGGCGGGCAATCCGGCTCGCTCCTCTTCTGGTCCTGGCTGATGTCAGCGTTCACCTCCCTGGTCACCCTCCGTAAATGGGACCGCGACCGCGAGTTCCTGCCCTGGGTGATCGTCGTTTGTGGGATCACCATGGCGTTCTTCCTGGGCATGAGCCTGATCTTCGAGAATCCATTTGCCCAGCTGTACCAGACCTTTGACGGCATCAACCCCCACACCTTCCAGCCTGCCAACAGTGTTCCCTTCACCCCGGCCGATGGGCAGGGGTTAAATCCGCTCCTGCGCCACCCCGGCATGGTCATCCATCCTCCCATGCTGTACCTTGGCTTCGTCTCCTTTGTCATCCCGTATGCGTTCGCCATGGCCGCGCTGATCACCGGCCGCACCGACGACCGCTGGATCCGTCTCACCCGCCGCTGGACTCTGTGGGCATGGCTGTTCCTGTCTTTCGGCCTTGTGCTCGGCGGACGCTGGGCATACGATGTACTGGGCTGGGGCGGCTACTGGGGCTGGGACCCGGTCGAGATCGCCGCATTTATGCCCTGGCTGACCGGCACCGCGTTCCTGCACTCGGTCATGATCCAGGAGAAGCGCGGCATGTTGAAACACTGGAATATGCTGCTCATCATCCTGACCTATGACCTGGTGATCTTTGGGACATTCCTCACCCGCTCAGGAGTTCTTTCCTCCGTCCATTCGTTCGCCCAAAGCGCGATTGGACCCCTGTTCTTTGTTTTCATCGGCCTGACATTCATTACCTCCATAGGGTTGATCATCTATCGCTGGAGCGCCCTGCAATCTGAAACGCAGATGACGTCTTTGCTATCACGCGAGGCACTGTTCCTGCTTAACAATTTGCTGTTCATGAGCATTCTGGTGGTCTGTTTCTGGGGCGTGATCTACCCGCTGATCTCAGAGCTTTTTACCGGTGAGAAAGTGACCGTAGGACCACCGTTCTACGAGCGCGCCACTTCTCCCCTCTTCGCTGCGTTGATCTTCCTGATGGGTGTGGCTCCCCTTTCAGCCTGGGGACATTCCACGGTCAAGACCCTCGGCTTCGCCATGTGGAAGCCGATCGTTGCGGCGCTCCTTTTTACCGCCGGGCTCTTCGTGGTCTACACCCAGAGAGTCGGCGCGCTGCTCGGTTTTTTCATCATCCTTCTGGTCATCCTGGTGACGGCCTACGAATACGGACGTGGAGTCAGGGCTCGCATGAGGAGCCAGAGTGAGAATCTCGTCACCGCGTTCTGGAATTTGACCGGGCGAAATCGCCGCCGCTATGGAGGCTACATCATCCATATCAGCATGATGCTGATGGCGATCGGCATCCTTGGCATCGAACTCTTCCAGACCGAGACTCAGGGCACACTTGCTGCCGGTGAGTCATTGAATATTGCCGGTTATGAAGTACGCTACAAGGAGATCGCCACATGGGATGACCGCCCGGCCGGCGTGAACTATACCCGTTCGGTCGTGGATATCTACAGGGCTGGAGAATATCTGGGGCAGCTCACCCCGCGCATCGACTTCTACTTCGACTCTCAACAGACAATGACCATCCCCGGGCAGCGTTCCACAATGAAAGACGATCTTTACATCCTGCTCGTGGACTGGGAACCTGCAACTGCCACTGAAGCAACATTCAAGATTTACGTCAATCCACTCGTGAACTGGTTGTGGCTTGGAAGTCTTCTATTCCTGATGGGGATCATCATTGCAGCCTGGCCCGAAAAAGAGACTGAGCCGCTCGCGGTGAAAGTGCGGTCGCGGGCTCAACAGCCAAGCGCGGCAGACTAGCTGGATATTGGTAAATCCTAAGGAATGTATGAAGGCACTGTCCAGTCATAGAATTACGACTTACCAATATCTTTTGGCGGCACTGCTTGCATTGGCATTCGCCTTCTCCCTCAACTTTATTGCCTCCGCCCAGGAATCGACACCCACCGACGATGAAGTCAACCGCATCGCCAAGCAGTTGTATTGTCCCGTATGCGAGAGCACGCCGCTGGATGTTTGTCCCACCGAGGCCTGCCGCCAGTGGCGGGACCTGATCCGCACCATGCTGGCGGAAGGCAAAAGCGAAGCTGAGATCAAGCAGTATTTTGTTGAGCATTACGGCGCGCGCGTCCTCGCCGAACCGCCGAACCGAATTGCTTCCTACCTTGTCCCTGCCGTCGTCATCCTGCTGGGAGTATTGCTGCTGCTGCGCGGTTTCCAGATGTGGATGAAGCCGTCCAGGGTCGAGGCAGAGCCGAACGTCGTGGAGACCGGTAGTGCATCCGTCGATCCATACGTCGCACGGTTGGAAGAAGAATTGAAAAAACAAAAATAAGGCTTGTAGATGTGGGCAGTTGCCCGCCTTTACGAGCCCAATATAGGGAAAAATCATGACAGATTCAACTACCTCCGCGCCCCGCCGCGGCGTCCCACTCTGGGCACAAGTCATTATATGGGTATTCCTCGTTGGACTGCTGGCCATCATCGCCATGGGACTCCGCCGCGCCCAGCAAGGGACTGTTCAGCCCGGGCAAAAGATCGATGACTTCAGCCTGCCGCTGTACAGTGGATACGCCTATGAAGGGAAAAGTGATGTTAATCTGGACGAACTGCGCGGCAAGGTCGTCGTCATTAATTTCTGGGCATCCTGGTGCAAACCCTGCGAACAGGAAGCCGCGGAGTTCCAGAAGGCCTGGGAGGAATATGAGCCCAGCGGGGAGGTAGTCTTCCTCGGCGCAGATTATGTGGACACCGAACCGGAAGCTCGCGTGTACCTGAAAAAGTTTGGCATCACCTATCCGAACGGACCCGACCTCGCCACGCGCATCTCACAATATTTCCGCATCAAGGGCGTTCCTGAAACTTATTTCATCGACAAAGAGGGGGTGCTGCGATATGTGAAGGTAGGACCTTTCACCTCCATCGACCAGATCCGCGCCCAGATCGACCCACTGCTCGAGTAGAGACAAAATGGAACTCAGCGCAATTTTCGTTACTCTCGCCATCCTCATCCTGGTTGCGATCTATCTGTACGCGCCCTTCATGGAACGCCGCGCCCAGCGCGTGACCCAGGAGGAGCACCAGCTTTCTGCTCTGATGGCAGAGCGCGACCGGGTTATTAACTCGTTACAGGAGCTCGACTTCGATTACAAGCTCGGAAAGATTCCCGAGGGGGAGTATCCGGCCCAGCGTGCCAGCCTGCTGCAGAAAGGCGCAGATATTTTGCGAAGGATCGATTCCATTGCCCCGCATCCAGCTTCCGTGCAGGATGCAGATGCCCGAATCGAAAAAGCCATTGCCGCCCGCCGCGCTGACGCGTCGACCGCCCCACAGGAGATCAGTGACGACGACCTCGAATCCATGATCGCCGCCCGCCGCAAGGGACGCAAGGAGAGGTCTTCCGGTTTCTGTCCAAAGTGCGGGAAGCCAGTCATGGTCTCGGACCGTTTCTGCCCCTCGTGTGGAAAATCCTTATCTTAAGAAATATTTCTTCTTCCCTTATGGAACAGTTCATGAAATTACGCCGTATCATTTTTTTAGCAGTTCTTATCACAATCCTTTCAGCCTGCAATTTCACCCTGGCAGAAGACGTCACACCGCCACCCGGCTATGTGGCTCCCACGCCTCTGCCAACCCTGGTGCTCAGCCCGGCCCTGCCGCCGAACGTCGAGAGCGGCAGAGCGATCTATGCTGAGAAGTGCGCGGCCTGTCACGGCGAGACCGGTCTGGGAGACGGCGAACAGGGCATCCAGCTGGGCGTGACCGTGCCCGCATTCGGGCTGCCTGAAGTCGCACAATCCGCCTCACCCGCGGGTTGGTTTACAACGGTCACGCGCGGTCGCATGGACCGCTTCATGCCGCCGTTCGCGAGCCTCAACGACCAGGAACGCTGGGATGTCGTCGCCTACGCGCTGACCCTGCACATGACCGAGGAACAGATCGAAGCAGGCAGGGAAATTTTCGAGACCAAATGCGCGGACTGCTCGACAGAGTTCTTCGAGGACCAGACTCGAATGTCTGCGCTGACCGGCGTGGATCTGGCGCGCCTCGTCCGCCAGGGGAATGAATCCGTCCCGGCGTTTGGGGCGGATTTGAGTGACGACGAGTTATGGGCGGCAGCCGCCTACCTGCGCAGCCTCTCCTTCGACTACTCACTGGACCAGGCGCAGGCGCCCGCCTCGACTTCCACGCCTGAAGCTGCCTCCGCCCCGGCTGACGCGAGAACTCCATCCGCTGATGAGACGCCGGTCGGTACAGAGCAGGCATCCACCCAGGCTGAACCGACCACCGTCACCCGCGAGGGATTTGGCAGCGTGAGCGGATCTGTCGATAACCAAACCGGCGCTGACCTGCCATCCGATTTCAAGGTAACGCTGCGCGGGTACGATCATAGCTCCGATCCAAGTGCAGGTCCACAGGAGGTATTTTCACAGGAAGCAACTGTGAACGAAGATGGGACGTACAGGTTCGAAAACGTCGAAATGCCTTTGAGCCGCCTCTTCATCTCAGAGGTCGAGTTCGACGGCATTACCGTTCAGTCTGATTTTGGGATCGTCAAGGAAGGTGTTTCGTCACTGACACTCTCACCGCTGGTCCTGCATGAAATGACGGATGATATATCCCTGCTCGCCATGGATGAAGTCCGCCTGTTCCTGGATTATGGAAATACAGACATCCAGGTGTATGGTGTTTACTCGTTCCGCAACCCAAGCGATAAGACCATCGTCGTCGAGTTAAAGGATGGCACGGAAATCCCGTTCATCAGGACGCCCGAAGGCACCATCAGTATGGGCTATGAAGCCCTGCAGGACAGCGAACCGTTCGCAAATACCGACAAGGGCCTGGCGATCCCGCCCAGTGATGGCTCCTACGGGTTGATCGCCTTCACGACCGTTCCGAAACAGGACGAATTCGAGGTTGCCCAGCCATTCGAACTGCCTGTTTCCAACCTGTCAGTGTTCCTGCCCGAAGGCGTGACCGCTGAAAGCGCAGCGCTGATCGATGGGGGCGTTCAAAACATTCAGAACTTCAACTTCCAGGTGTACACAGCCGAAAACGTAGAAGCAGGCGAAACTGTAAGATTCAACGTTTCGGGTGTACCCGAAGAAACATCCGAGACAAGTTCCGAACCGGCAGCCAGCACCACCAACCGCAATCTCCTGGTCGGTGCAGGTCTGCTGGGGATTGCGTTCATCGTTGCTGGTGCCTGGCTGTACATGCGTGACCGAAACCGTATTGAGGAAAAAGAGGAAGGCAAAGAGGATGAGTTTGACTCTTCCGAAAATGTGCTGGACGCCATCCTGGCGCTGGACGATCTGCACCGCGCCAAAAAAATCTCCGATGAAGCTTATCAAAAGCGCCGGACTGAGTTGAAGGAAATTTTGAAAGGAATGATTTAACCTGTTATTGTCAGAAGCCGATGGTTGAGTAGGACGAGTGTTCTTCTCGTCCGTATCGAAACCTGAGGCGACGGAGCAATCCCAGAACAATCAAGAGATTGCTCCACTCTCCGTGAGAATCTATTATGATCACCGTAAAAAAACTCGTCAAGCGTTTCGGGCTGAAGCCTATCCTGCGCGGCGTGGACTTCGTTGTCCAGCCGGGTGAGTTTGTCGCGCTGCTGGGTCCCAACGGCGCAGGCAAAACGACTTTTCTGCGGATCCTTGCTTCGTTATCGCGACCAACTCTCGGGTCAGTGAACGTGGCAGGCTATCACCTGCCGAAGGACGCGGCAGCGGTCCGTGCCCGGCTGGGTGTGGTATCTCATCTGCCTCTGCTCTACGGCGATCTGAGTGCCGAGGAAAACCTGCGGTTCTACGGCCGCATGTATGGCATCTCGGGTTTGGAACAGCGCATCACGGAAGTCCTCGAGATGGTTGGGCTGGATACCCGCCGCCGCGATCTGGTCCGCACATTTTCGCGCGGGATGCAGCAGCGGCTGGCGATCGGGCGAGCGGTCCTGCATGACCCGGACGTGATGCTCTTCGACGAGCCTTATACTGGCCTGGACCAGGATGCCTCGTCCATGCTGGATGAGGTATTGAAGACAGTCGCTGCTCGGGGACGCACGGTCGTGATGACTTCTCACGACCTTGCCCGCGCCGAAGACCTGGCGACCCGCTTCGACATTTTGTCACGAGGTGTGATCAGCGCCTCGGCAGGGCGCGGAGATTTGAAGAATGGCAACCTGCTTACGTTTTACCGCGAGGCGCTGGCAGGGTAACATGACGGAGAAACTCAACCCGCTCGTCGAAGAGCCCATTCAGGCTGACGCCCATCCTCGTACAAAGGGCGGCAACAGACCTTCGGCAGGCTTTATTAAAGCTGTCTCTGCGGTCGTGTGGAAGGACGTGCAGGCGGAGGTCCGCTCGCGTGAGCTCTTCTCCGCGATGCTGGTGTTCTCTCTGTTGATGATCCTGATCTTCAACTTCGCCCTTGAGCTGGATGTCAGAACGCGCCAGTCGGTGACCGCCGGTGTGCTGTGGGCGACCTTCGCCTTTGCAGGCACGCTGGGTCTCAACCGCTCGATGGCAATCGAAAAGGACCGCGGCTGTATGGATGGACTCCTGCTCGCACCGGTCGACCGTTCCGCGATCTATTTCGGAAAGGTCATCAGCAACCTGGCGTTCATGCTGATCGTGGAGCTGATCGTACTACCAGTCTACAGCGTGCTATACAATGTTAACCTTTTTCTGCCGGGATTGATCATGGTCATCCTGCTTGGCTCGGTCGGATATGTTTCAGTAGGCACACTGCTCGCCGCCATGTCGGTGCAGACCCGCACCCGTGACATCCTGCTCCCCATTTTGCTTTTCCCGGTGGTGATACCGCTATTGATCGCGGCCGTGCAGGCCAGCGGCGGCTTCCTGACAGGCGCTGATACCGTTGAAATTATGCCGTGGATCAACCTGCTGATTGCCTATGATGTGATCCTGACTGCGGCTGCTTACATGTTATTCGATTATATTGTCGAAGAATAATTGACCATCAGTTCACATTCAACTGAACTGTGAGCAAATACATAAGGAGTATTATGCGAAACAAACCTGTTGCACTCAAAATACTGGACGTCATCTCGATCATTCTGCTCGGCATAGCTGCTTATCTCGCGCTCGTCTATGCTCCCACAGAAGCCAGCATGGGGAACGTCCAGCGCGTGTTCTACTTCCACGTTGCATCTGCCTGGGTGGGGATGCTGGGGTTCATTGCCGCCATCATACCCGCCATACTCTACCTGTTCACCCAGAACCTGAAATGGGACCGCATCGAAGTGGCAGCGGTCGAGATCAGCGTGGTATTCTTCTTTCTGGCGATCGTGCTTGGCTCGATCTGGGCACGCCCCGCCTGGAATACCTGGTGGAAATTCGAACCTCGGCTCACCACCGCTGCCATTACCGAGCTGTTGTACATCGCCTATTTTATGCTCCGCCAGGGTATCGACGATCCTGAGCGGCGTGCCCGATTTGGCGCGGTCTATACCCTGATCGCAGCCGTGAGTGTTCCAATTACGTTTATGTCCATCCGCTTGATCGACCGCACCATCCACCCGGTCGTCATCGGCGCTGGAAGCGCAGAGGCGCAGGGCGGATTTGGCATGACCGCCGATATGCGTGTCGCCTTCTTCTTTGCACTCTTCACGTTCACAGTGATCTTTATCGACCTGTTCTGGAACCGCATCCTGCTGGGTGAGCTTCAGGAAAAGGTGGAACAGCTGAAACTAAAAGTTACGATGTAATTGGAGATAAACCATGTTTTTACAAGATTTAATCCCCGACACTTCACGGTATATGATCCT
>DATFET010000102.1:0-4383 GCA_035250835.1 Anaerolineales bacterium | reverse complement strand
CGGGATTATAACCCCTCCGCCCTTTCCCCTTCGGCGGGCACCTTCGCGAAGCATACCCGAAGGGTGCCCCCAAATTCGCTTACAACTTAAACGGAATCGTTCTTTTTATTCATTGTGAATTTGGGGGAGGGCTGGGGAGGGGGTAGTGTA
Organism: Anaerolineales bacterium; assembly: GCA_035250835.1. Lineage (GTDB taxonomy): Bacteria > Chloroflexota > Anaerolineae > Anaerolineales > Villigracilaceae > Defluviilinea. Next base: position 4,233 of record DATFET010000102.1, on the reverse strand, counting down.
TAATCTTTAACAATGGACGAAGGGACAGTTTTAAACAATCGTTATCAACTGCTCGAGCGCCTGGGCCAGGGCGGAATGTCGGATGTCTTCCGGGCGCGTGACCTGATGCTGGAACGCTACGTTGCCATCAAGCTGCTGCATGAAAATTACTCACAGGATGAATCCTTCCAGGGGCGTTTCCGTCAGGAGGCGCGCGCCGCAGCCAACCTCTCACACCCCAACATTGTCACCGTACACGATTTCGGCTTCGATCAGGGTCAGCTCTTCATTGTGATGGAGCATGTCCCGGGCAAGGACCTCAAGACTCTCCTGCGTCAGCGCGGGCGCTATTCTGTTGAGGAAGCCATCCCGCTGATCGTGCAGGCCTGCGCGGGGATTGGCTATGCCCACCGCGCCGGACTCGTCCACTGCGATATCAAGCCGCACAACATGATCGTCACGCCTGATGCCCGCCTCAAGGTCACAGATTTTGGCATCGCCCGCGCCCTATCCACCATCCTGCCCGATGAGCGCGCCGACGTGGTCTGGGGGTCGCCGCAATATTTCTCACCGGAGCAGGCGGTCGGTGAAGCGCCCTCCCCGGCCTCGGATGTGTATTCGCTGGGCATCGTCCTGTATGAAGTGCTGACGGGCGCCCTGCCGTTCTCTGCCCCGACCAGCGAGGAGCTGGCGATCCTGCACCTGCAGGCGGACCCCATCCCACCGAGCGAGTATATTCCCGATATCCCTTCTGCGCTGGAGGAGATCGTGATGAAGGTACTCTCGAAGGAGCCTGCGGCGCGCTACCGCACCGCAGACCAGTTGGGCCGCGTCCTGCTGCGCTTCGGCAATCAGCAGGATATCCCGACTGCCTCCGCGCTGAACCTGACCCCTGAAGCTGTGACCACATACCGACAGCCCGAGCCGGCCCCGGTCGCAGCCGCAACGGCGGTGAAATCGGAGCCGCGCCCCAACACCCTCACACAGGTGACCATCGACGAGGTGGATTGGACGGCCGTGGCGCTGGGTCTTCTGGCGCTCCTGATGGTTGGCGGGCTGCTCCCGTTCTGGATCTACATCTTCTTTTTATACAACCCTGGTTGAACAAGGCGGCAGACAGAACAGCAAAACTGTCACTTGATTACGGCAGGTCATCAGGCAGCCAGGATAAGCCAATATCCCCTCAAAATTTGTGAAGTACTGAATTTTTTATGACCCGTCAATACGTCATTTCCGCCTCGATCCTTTCTGCAGACTTCACGCGCCTCGGTGAAGAGATCGCGGCCTGCGAATTGGCCGGCGCAGACTGGCTGCACGTGGATGTGATGGACGGCCATTTTGTTCCCAACATTACAATGGGTCCTTTCATCGTAGAGTGGTGCCGTAAGGCGAGCAAACTTCCGCTGGATGTGCATCTGATGATCGAAAAGCCCGAGCGTTATATCGAGGCGTTCGCAAAAGCCGGGGCGAGCGGCCTGACGGTCCATGTGGAGACGTGCCCGGATATGCAGGACACATTGAAACAGATCAAGTCGCTGGGATGCAGAGCAGGCGTGGTCCTGAACCCGCCGACACCTGTCAGCGCGGTGGAGCCTTACGTAGCGGAGGCAGATCTGGTCCTGGTCATGAGCGTGAACCCGGGCTACTCGGGTCAAAAGTTCATGCCTGAAGCCATCGATAAAGTTGCACACATTCGCAGGAAGCTCGACGCGCTGGGTTCCTCCGCATGGCTGGAAGTGGATGGCGGCATCGATGTGAAGACGCTGCCGAAGATGAAGGAGGCCGGCGCAACGGCTTTCGTCGCCGCGACCGCGGTCTTCAGGCATCCTCAGGGAGCGGGTGCAGGGATCAAGTCTTTGAGAGATGTCATTGCGAGCCCGTCACGCTGAGCGAAACGGGCGTTTGTTGCCCTGCGGAGGGTTGAGTAGGCGGCGCTTGTCCGCCGTACACTTGCACCGAACGCAAGTACGGTGTCGAAACCCGAAGACGAAGCGAGGGCGAAGCAATCTCCTCGTAATAGCGATATCCTTATTGCAAGGGAATTGCTTCGTCGGCTGGTCTCGATACGCAACGAACGCTACTCGACCAGCAGCCTTCGCAATGACATAATGCTCTTAAACAAAAATCACGGCGTGAGCCGTGACCTTTGTTCGTGGGGATGCCTGACCTTATGCGGCAGTCTTAGCCATCGCCTTGATGCACTTGGCGCACAGGATCTTGTGGACCTTGCGGCCTTTTTCCATCACAATCGTCTTCTGCAGGTTGGGCTTGAAGGTACGGTTGGTGGCGCGCTGGGAAAACGAGCGGTTGTGCCCGAAGGTGGTGGTCTTCCCGCAGTTTGCACATTTAGCCATTCTGAACGACTTCCTTTCTTGCTACAATTCCGAGTGAAACGAGTTTCCGCCTTTTTGAAGGCACGGCATTTTACCATACATCCTAACCTTATTCAAGGCAGGCTGCTGCCGCTTCTCTCATTTAAGGAAATTATTCCATGGATAGATACATTCACTACAAAAGCTGGAGATTCCACTAAATCATTAATCACTTTACAGAGATTGTAGGCTAAAATTCAACCATCAAGTTGGAAAATAATGCGGCACTCTGTATAATACACATAAGAGGAAAACATGGCCGAAGAAACAACATCACTGGGTGGGGTGCACATCTCTCCTATCGCTGTGGCGACCATTGCCTATCATGCAACCCTGCAGTCATATGGCGTGGTGGGACTTGCGCCGAAAAATATTGCGGATGGGATCGTGACCGCGATCACGCGCGAACCGACGCGCGGCATCTCGGTCAGCTACAATGGCGAGGATATCGATATCGAGATCCACATCATCGTGGAGTATGGCACCCGCATCAACACGGTGGCGGAGAGCGTGGCAAACACCGTACGCTATCATGTAGAGAAGGCACTCGGGCTGAGGGTGAATACGATCAACGTGCACGTAGCGGGGTTACGCGTCAGCAACCTGGATTAGGAGCAGAGAAACCTCATGGCAGTCGATACCGCCCGTGTAGAGAAGCTTCGCAAACAATCGATCAATGGACAATCCATGAAGCGGCTGGTGGAGGCCGGGCTGACCTGGCTGCGCACGAACCAGCAGACGGTCAACGCCCTGAACGTATTCCCGGTCCCGGACGGCGATACGGGGACGAACATGGTGCTGACCATGCAATCCGCCTGGAATGAGATCAAGGACCTCGGCCATCGCAGCATCAGCGACATGTCCGCGGCGGTATCGAAGGGTGCTCTGATGGGTGCGCGCGGCAATTCGGGCGTGATCCTTTCGCAGTTGTGGCGCGGCTTCTCGCGCGGCGTGCATGGCAGAGATGTGCTGGATGCCGAGACATTCGTGAGGGCGTTTGCTGAGGCGCGCGACACGGCTTACAAGGGAGTCGTCCGCCCGGTCGAGGGGACGATCCTGACCGTTGCCCGCGGGGTGGCTGAAGCAACCGAGGCCGCCCTGCCATCCACGAATGACCCGATCGGTATCCTGGAGGTTGCGGTCAAGGCCGCGGACGAATGGTGCCAGAAAACGCCTGAGATGCTGCCGGTCCTCAAGCAGGCGGGCGTGGTCGACTCAGGCGGCAAGGGTCTGTTCTTCATCCTGGAGGGGATGCTGCGGCACGTCTACGGTGAGTCACTGGAAACACCGACCATGATGGTACAGCCGATCTCGAGCATGCAGATGCAGGATGCCATGGAAGAGGTGGAGGAGGGACAGGATTACGAGGTGGTGGTTGACTTCCTGCCCTCGAATGATTTCAACCTGAATCAATTCTATGGACGGCTGGAGGAGATGGGCACTTCGATCCAGGTCGGCGAAGGTGACGGCATGTACCGCATGCACATCCACGTCCCGCTCGAGAAGCGTTATGAACCAATTGATTACATCATGGGCATCGGCACGATCACGAAAGTCGCCATGGAAAACCTGCTGGCGCAGATGGATGACATCCAGAAGAGCAAAGCCAGCCGCATTCCGTTTGCCGCGGTCGAGCCGGGCCAGATCGCCGTGGTGGTGGTCTCGCCGGGCGCCGGGCTGAGCCGCATCTTTGCCAGCCTGGGAGTCGCGGCAGTGGTCGAAGGCGGGCAGACCATGAACCCCTCCACTCAGGATATCCTGAGCTCCTTCGAAAGCCTGCCCACCGACAAGGTGATCATCCTGCCGAACAACAAGAACATCGTGATGGCGGCGAACCAGGCAAAGGAGGTGACGGTGAAACAGGTGGCGGTGGTGCCGACGC
>DATFET010000092.1:0-9000 GCA_035250835.1 Anaerolineales bacterium | reverse complement strand
CGCTACGACCAGGACTTCCGCTTTGGGGCGGTCAATCTCAAGAGTGCCTTCTTCCTGGTGAAGCTGCTGGAAGATCACGGATACGACTCCAGCCGCCACTTCGACGCCCATGCCTACCGTACTGAAGATTATGAAGGTGTCAAAGATTTTGCCCGCGGCTGTATGCGCACCTATCTCATCCTCAAGGATAAAGCTGCCCAATGGAACGCGGACACGGAAATCCAAGAGCTTGTAGCTGTGATCAACGCCGACGATGGTTCCATGAACCAGTATTTCGGAAAGTATTCCGCCGAGAAAGCCAATGCCCTCAAAGCCCAGGCCTTTGATCGTTCCAGGATCAGCGGGCGTGGACTGAAATATGAACGGCTCGACCAGTTGACCGTTGAAATCCTGCTCGGCATACGTTAGACTCTGGACAGCATGGAAACAGTCGAATATTCGGGCTACGAGTGTGTTGCGCTGGAGAACGATTCGCTGCGCCTGCTCGTGACTCGTTCGGTAGGTCCGCGGATCATCTCGTTTGGTTTCCAGGGGGAAGAAAATCTTTTTGCCGAGCTACCCAATTTTGTAACAGAATGTCCCGGCACAGGGATATTCCATTTTTATGGGGGCCATCGCCTGTGGCATGCCCCGGAGGAGCCTGCCCGTACCTATCTGCCGGATGACCTGCCCGTGGAGATTTCACCACTCGATCATGGGCTGCTCGTCACCCAGCGGACAGAACCTCAGACCGGCTTGCAGAAATCCATCGAGATTCACATCACTGGGGAAAGACAGGTAGTTCTTACGCATCGCATTCACAATCACGGTCTATGGGATGTGCTCTGCGCGCCCTGGGCGATCACCCAGTTCAAAACGGGCGGCACGGCGATCTTTCCGCAGATACGAAAAGATACAGGCGTTTTACCCAACCGAACTCTGGCGTTGTGGCCCTACACCGATATGACCCATCCAAATGTAATTTGGGGGAGCAACTACATTCTTGTTCATGCGAACATGACTTCTCCTTTCAAGATCGGTTTCCCCAATCCACGCGGCTGGCAGGCGTACTGGCTGAATGGAGCTTTGTTTGTTAAACATGCAGACTATGACCCACAGGCTGAATATTATGACTTCGGCAGTTCCAGTGAAAGTTACTGCAACAATCAGTTCCTGGAGCTGGAAACTCTGGCCCCCATGAGGACAATTCCGCCTGGCGGCACGGCAGAGCATGTGGAGACCTGGGATCTGTACAAAAATATTATCAGTCCGCAGAGCGAAGATGAAGTGCAGGCGCTGGCAGAGAAACTGGGACTGGAGTGAATGACATGACATACTTTCTTGGCATCGATACTTCCACTACTTCGAGCAAAGCGTTGATTGTGGATAATAGCGGTCAGGTGGTCGCAGTCGCGTCTTCGCCGCATACCCTGCAGACGCCGCGTCCGCTCTGGTCAGAGCAGGACCCGCGTCAGTGGTGGCAGGCAGTCGCGGCGAGCATCCGCTCAGTGTTGGAGAAGTCCGGCCTCAGTGGAGAGGCGATTGGAGCGATCGGGCTCACGGGGCAAATGCATGGTCTGGTCCTGCTCGACGAAGCGGGGAATGTCCTGCGTCCAGCCATTCTGTGGAACGACCAGCGTACACAGAGTCAATGCGATGAGATCCACGCCCGCATCGGCCGCGAGAGGTTCATCCAGATCACTGGCAACGTCTCCCTGACCGGCTTCACCGCGCCGAAGATTTTGTGGGTCAGTGAGAATGAGCCCGAAGTCTTTTCAAAAGCCAGGCAGGTCCTACTGCCAAAGGATTACATCCGCTACCGGCTGACCGGCGAATATGCCATGGACAAGGCTGATGGAGCGGGCACCGTGCTGTTCGACCTGCAAGCCCGCGACTGGTCCGATACCGTGCTGGACGCGCTGGGCATCCCACGGGCGTGGATGCCGAAAACATTCGAAGGACCTGAGTTCACGGGTTCGCTGACGGAGGAAGCCGCTTCATTCACCGGACTCAAAGCCGGCACGCCCGTCGCGGCAGGCGCAGGCGACCAGGCTGCCCAGGCTGTGGGTGTGGGCGCGGTCGAGGCGGGCATCGTCGGGCTGACCGTGGGCACCAGCGGCGTTGTATTTGCCGCAACCCCATCAGCTCTGATCGAGCCGGAAGGACGCCTGCATGCCTTCTGTCACGCAGTACCGGGCATGTGGCACTTCATGGGTGTGATGCTTTCCGCAGCGGGCAGCCTGCAGTGGTATCGGGACACGCTCGCACCGAACGCGGGGTTCGATGAACTGTTGAGCGAGGCCGAGTCGATCCCCGCGCGCAGCGAAGGCTTGCAGTTCCTGCCGTACTTGAGCGGGGAACGCACGCCTCACCCCGACCCGTTGGCGCGCGGCGCCTTCATCGGTCTGACCGTCCGCCACAGCCGCGCCCACCTGACGCGGGCCGTGCTCGAAGGCGTGTCCTTTGGGTTGAAGGACAGCTTTACACTGATCCAGAACGCAGGCCTGGGCGCAATCACCCAGGTGCGCGCCTCGGGCGGCGGGACCAAGGGCGCACTATGGCGGCAGATCCTGGCGTCTGTGCTGGGAGCCGAGCTGGTCACCGTCAACACGACGGAAGGCGCGGCGTACGGCGCGGCGCTGCTGGCAGGCGTCGGCGTGGGTGCCTGGAGCGATGTCCCGTCTGCCTGCCGGGCGTGCATCCGCATCACGGGCAGCACGCAGCCCGAGTCTTCCCAGGTGGAAGCCTATCGCACAGCGTATCCAATCTACCGGGAGCTTTACCCTGCCTTGAAACCCACGTTTGGCAGGCTGGGAGAAGCCGCCTAAGATCAGAAGATGCGCCCCCTACCCGTAAATCAACTGTAAGGCTTCCAGAGGAAGACATGCCTACCAGATCAGCCTTGCGAAGGTTGTTTCAGAACCTTCGCAAGGTTATAGCATCACAGCCGCTGGTCAGGGTCACGATAGGGTCCCGGCTGGTTGGTCTCGTAGCCGCGCGGGACATAGTCCCGTCCATGGGTATCCAGCCAGTCGAGCAGGTCACTGACCCGGGCGGTAGCCATGGCAATACAGTAATCCGCCGCACCATAATACAGCCTCAAGGTGTCTCCGTCGGGCTCGAGAACGTGCCCGCATGGGAAGACGACATTCCCCACATCTCCCACCCGCTCGTACTCCTTTTCTGCCGCGAACACCCACTCATCCCCACGGGTCAGACAGGTCTCAGGAGAATCCAGATCGAACAGGGCCAGCCCCAGACGATACAGCGACCCGGACGCAGTCTGTCTCACACCATGATAGATCACCAGCCAGCCGCGCTGCGTCTCGATGGGTGGGTTGCACAAACCAATCTTGTTGGCGTCCCACCAGGCGCCGCGGCGCGCCTCGAGCATCATCCTGTGCGTCCCCCAGTGCTTCAGGTCGTTGGAGTAAGAGATCCACATGTGGGCGCCGAAACTTCCAACGGGCCGGTGGACCAGCGCCCACTCGCCGTTGATGGGGCGCGGCAGCAGGGCGGCATCCTTATCCTCCGCTGGCATCACCACGCCGAGACGCTCGAAGCTGCGGAAGTCGCGGGTCAAAGCCATCGAGACTCCGGGTCCGCCGCGTGAATAGGAGGTGTACAGGATTGCATACTGCTCCAGTTCCGGCACGTAGGTTATGCGCGGATCTTCAATACCCCAGATCTCCTCCGGGTAGTTTTCGAAGTCAGGCAGTAAGGTTGGCTGGCTTTCGATCTCCCAGTTGGAACTCCCATCTCTGGAGCGGGCAGCAGTGAAATGCGAATGGCCGCGCTTATCCTCAACCCGACACAGTAAAAGCGTCGTCCCGTCTGGAAGCAGGACTGCCCCCGGGTTGAAGACAGTATTGACCGGGTACGGCCAGTCTGCGGCAGTTAGAATGGGATTAGCGGGATGTCGTTCAAACAGCGGTGGGTTTTTGGACCGAACGGATGACATGGATCAGCTCCTTTCGTTCTGATATGTTGTATTTAACTGGAATTCAGAGGAAGTATTACATGCCCATCATCCATCAATTGTCTTATATGGCTAAAGAGGGGATTGAAATGCATTTGAAAGTTTCCATTGTCTGACCGGTCCGTAAAATGGGTCGCGACTAATATTGCAACCGTCCACAATCCGAAAGCAAACTTATGTTGGGGATCGGGAAGGTGGTCAAACATAGTAACCTTCTTTCCAAAATATGGATGATATTTGACGCGTTTATTATCGTCGATTCAATAATGAATTTAAGTCAGATTTAGCAATTGCCAAAATTGTCGATACGGTCTACAATTACCAGCGGATCACGAAATGGCTGGGAGAGCTGTATCTTATCAACTTTCGTGAAATACTGATCATTTCTCTTCAAAAATACTAATTGCAGGAGCAGGATTTAAGGGTAGCGGGTTCATCAGATTGAAGGTAAATATTGCCCGATACATAGTCAATATAACTTTATTCTTCTGATAATCACAACACGCTCATGCCTTGGCATGAAGCATATGGATAACAGGAGGATGTATGAGCAGCTTGCTGAATGACATTGGTAAATGGTGGCTTGAATTCAGGGGGAGAAAAAAGAAGGCCAATCGTTATCCATTTCCAGAGAAAGAAATTGTTTCGGTTCCATACCCCAGAAATGTTTCAGTCCTGTGGAATGCAACCTATCTAAATCTGCACCCTACACATTATGCAGTGGCAATTGGTCCGGACGGGAGGCTTACGAACCTCAAAGGCGGATATTACCCGCTACCCCCAGGTCAATACACCATCCATTACATTGACAAGCAGAACCGGTTAATGAATATTCCCCGCACCGGGGAAACAACATACGATGGATTCCAGGTAGGTCTGGAGCTTGTCATCACATACCGCGTGATCGATCCTGTCAAAGCGCTGGAGGTCCAGCAGGCAGTTGAGACGCTCCTGGGCTTCATCCAGTCTGATCTGAAGGAGTTTATCCGCTCCCATAAATACGATGAAATTATGGGGGACCTCACCGGGAGTAAGCTCGATGATGAGCAAATCATTCGATACATCAAGGGACAGCATGCCAGCCGTCACATGATGTCCAGGCTTTTCCTGGTTGCCGATGTTGTGGTCAGGGAAAAGATTGGAGACCCCAAGATCACAGCGATACGCGAAAAATACCAGATCAACCAAAGGCAGTTTGCTGCCCAGAGTGAAATACAAAGACAGAACCAGGAACTGGAACAAAAAGTGGCTTCCCAGGAGGCAACCATCAAAAAGATCAAGGCCGAATCAGAAGTGAACCAGCAGAGGATCACCCAGGAAATGGAGATGCAAAAGATCGAGCTGGAGAAAGCCAGGGCAGAATTCAAATTCAAACAGGAACAATGGACACGGGCCATGGATGCAATTGCCCAGGCATTCTCCTCCCAAACCTATCCCTGGGACCCGAAAGAATCTGAGATTATCCGTGATCTTCTCAGCGCAATGAGCGGACACCCTGTCCAGATTCCAGGTGCTCCTGCAGGTTCGGATGGCACTTCCAACAAGGGGAACATTGATGAATTGACTACAATACTGCTAAATCTACGGAAACGTAATCCATCCTGAAGAGATGAGCGCCTGAATGACAGTTCCATGGCTGGAGATTGAGGAGTATCGAGACCAAGATAACCCCGCTGGGCCAGGTTATTCCTTGTATACCTGGCAGGTGCTGTTTGCATGCCAGGTGGAGGTTCTTCCACACCAGGAATGGGTCAAGATGAGATGGGGCTTGAACGCATCTGCGCTATTCGAGGAAGCCCTTGAACGACAGAGATTGTTCCTGGAATCCCAATATGGCGTTCGGAGTGAGATCGGCGTGGAGCCTGCGGATTCCCGTACCTTAGCGTTTCGCTTTATCAACCGGCCGGGTGAAGGATTAATGGTGGCCATCCTTGGCAAGATCCATGCCCGTACAAAGGAGAATGCCCAGGAGAGTGGCCTGTCGTTCTACAATGAATTGAAATCCACGTTCCCTTATGATTACATTCTGGTCCCCGCACTTTCCAGGCAGGATTTTCTGAAGTTGTCAGGAAAGGATATTCTCGACGAAAAAGATGATCAGGCTGACATCGTCCAGATCAAGCGCCTAGAAATCCCCATCATCACTGGCCGCGATTCCCCCTTCCTACAGGGAGTATGGCGGTCAGGACCGCGCTCCCACGAGCAAATTTGGCGCTTATTGGCCGCATCTTCTTTTCCATTGCTCCTGAATGTATCCTTACGCTGTACTGTTTTGTATGAGGGGGAACGCGAAAGATTGTTGAAGAGTGCGGAAGAAATATCCGGCATTCAGGATCAGAAACTCAACGAGCAAACACTGTCCCTCCTGAAGCAGTGGAACAAGGGCTATACCGAACGTCGGCTGGTTCCCTGGAAAAAATTCTTCTATCTACAGATTCATATGGCGTCAACTCGAAAGCTTAGTGAAAACCCGTCTCGAATCATCGGTACTTCAATTGCTCTTAGCAGTAACGGCGAATCACATCCCGGATACCAGGTCATTTCTCCCAGAAATGAGGAAAAGCAGGCCTGGCTCAAAAAACTGGGGCATCTTGACCTCATCTTTTCTGGCAGTTATCTTCCCGTATCCCGCCTGTCGGAGATTGCGGATCTTGAGGAAGTATTCGCCGTCATGCGTCTTCCGTACTCACCTCCTGAAAAAGGGCTTACGGATGTAACCTATAAAGCAGCAAGGAAGTTGGAGAACCAGTGAGGAGATCAATCGCAAATGGCCGAACCAACAAAACTTAAGTGGCCCTTTTTACCAACATGCTTAGACGACATTCTTGATCAAGATACGCTTGTTGTGATTGAATCGGGAAGTTCTGCACGCCTGGGGCGGCCGTTGACAATCCTGGATTTTGACTTGAAAACGGGGAGCTTTACACGACGTATCGAATCGATGAACGAAAAACGAGGGTATGAGGAGTTTTGTCATTATTTTCGCGATGACAATCATGTAAAGGGGGGAGACAGCAGCTGTCAGAAATCAGATATCGACCGTGCGAATGCTTCACTCCAGTCGTTTCAAAAGTCAGGTGATCCGTATCGGATCTTCCCGTGCCATGTGGGATTGATCAATACGACTCACATGATTCGAATACGAGGCAGGCCTGTTGCGCTCATATATTCAGGACAGTTCCAGCCGGAAAACAACAATGTGATAAGCGAATATTTGCAGCAACGCAAGGATGGTCAGAGCCAGGATGTTCAAATTGGGGATTTAGAAATTGAACAGCTAAGCAGGTTATCGAAAAAACTTGTCCCGCCGCCTGCGGATGCACGCGCTCAATTGGAAATAGAGGCGTTGCATATTCAGCAAATTGCCGAGGCGGAATTCGAGCGCCGCAAAAGGCAGAATGAGCAGGATTTTCTTGAGGAATTGCGTTCCGTTGCAAATATGCAAAGAAGCATGGATCTTGAACAATTAAGGGGAAAAGTTCGTACAAGTCTTCGTTTGATCAAGGAATACTGTAATTGTCAATATGCCGTCTTTTTCGCTGGCACACAGGAAAATCATACAGTGCTGATACCTTTTGCCTATGCAGGTCTACCGGATAAGATCACCGGGGAACTTCCTCATTTCAACTGGTCCAAGGCCAAGCTCCCTCTGGAAAACCATTTCCTGGATCAGCAGTTATTTACCATCGAAAATAAGAATTCAATTATCCTCGGTGTGCGAGGCAATCATCGGGAATATTTTTCCACGGCATCCTGCCTGATTCCTATCACAATGGGTGACCGCTACCGCAGTGTGCTAACCATTGGACCTTTCGAAGAAGATATAGACCTGTTTGCTGAAAGTCACTTTCTGTTTGAAATGGCCAGGATCATCAGCGTATTTGCCCGGACCGGATTTGAAGTGCTCTATCTCGAGCAGGAACGCCGCCGGTGGAAAAATACCGCCACCCTGCTGACCCACGAAGTAAAGACCGCGCTGACAACTATCACGACTCCTATCGGCATTGCCAGGAGCATTTTACAGAGCAATGGAGTTCGAGATGTTGAACAGGTGGATGAATATCTAAGGCAGGCGGAAGACAGGGCATTGCTGTTAGGACGGATCACTAGCAACACGCTGGAGGGTATCGCGATCAAGATCGAGGCAGAAGATCTAAACCTGGAAAGCTATTCCCTTTCAGCCCTGGTCGAGAATTGCGTAACCGGATTTATCGAGTCTGCCCGGTCGAGAAATCTCGACCTCGTGCTCGACGCAAGCATTTTCACCCTGCCATCGGCACAAGTGGATGTGCCGCGGCTTACGATTGCATTGGCTAACTTGATAGAGAATGCCATTAAGTATTCCTACTCGAAATCGAGGATATTCATCCGTTCCCGTTTGAATATCAGCGCCGGTGTGGACCAGGCAACAGCCATCATCGAAGTGGACAACATCGGTTTCGATATCAGCGAAGATGAGCGTATCAGGATCTTTCAGGTGGGGCAAAGGGGTGGCAGCCAGGAACGGATGAAGCGAATCCCGGGCACAGGCTATGGTCTATGGGAGACTTACTCGATTGTCCAGGCGCATGGAGGCCGGACTGATGTGAAAATCACTAAGACGGGCATCCATAAGTCCGAAGGAAAAGCCAGTCGGGTCATTTTCTCGATTGAAATCCCTCTCAAGCCAAAAAAAATAATTTCCCGGAGCTGAAAATGTCAGAAAAACCGCGAAAGATCCTCATGTTGGACGATGACTTCGAAAGTATGCAAACCCTGCAAACCCATGTCAGGAAGGAATTAAATGCAGAGGTGGAGCTTTCGGCAGAAAAGAACCTGCTGCAGCGGCTGGGCAGGGAAAAGTTCGACCTGCTTGTCGTGGATCTTATGATCCGGCCCAAGAGTTTCAATGCAGAAAATCAGGAAGTAGAGAATATCCATTATGACAATGTGAAATGGGACCGCACAGGCCTAGAGTTCATCCGTCGATTCAGGAAAGGCGAATATGCTCAAACCGGACACGGGACTTCAGCAGATGTGCCTATCATCGTCATGTCGGCCGT
>DATFET010000066.1:0-5059 GCA_035250835.1 Anaerolineales bacterium | reverse complement strand
GGACGGCGCGTGCTGTTTCCCCCAGTCAGCGTCTAACTCATCAGGGGCGAGGTTGTGATGTCGGTCGCAGCGCTCATGGGTTTCGAACGCAGAGATTGCAGCATCTTCCTGCGGTTGGATTTTGCCAGCTCGAGAGCTGCTTCCGTATCCCGCACGATATCCTCCACAGAGGCATATTCCTCCCCGCATAACACGACTCCCACATTTGCACGCACCTGCAGCTCATTCTCGGAGGCTGCCAGGTACTTGCGGATGCGGTTCTGAACACGCGCAGCGATGCGGATCGGCGTATCCGAGTTCGCCACATCCTCGACCAGGATCATGAAGTGGTCGCCTGCGACTCTTGCAATCGTATCCGTGGGGCGAAGGATCGTCCTGAGCAGGGCAGCGGTTTCCTGGAGAACACGTTTGTTGTATTCCACGCCGAAGAGGTAATTGATCTTGTTCGATTGGCCCAGATCCAGGTACAGGACGGCAAAGCGGGTCTGGCGGAGTTGTTTTGCCCGCTCCAGGGCGTAGGCAAGCCGCGCCATCAGGAATGAACGGTTATATACACCGGTCAGCACATCCCAGGGCAGGCTCTCCATGGTCTTCTCAGTCGGGCAGATGCGCTGGATGAGATTGGTCATCTGCTCGATGTTGACCGGTTTGATCAGGGTGAGGGTGGGCGGGATAGGCAGGGATTCTACGAGGTGTGCATGCGCGGTGATCACGACCACCGGTACATCCTTCAGGCGCTCGTCGGCACGCATCATCTCCATGATCTTATCCCCGGAGACACCTGGCAGACCCAGGTCCAGAAGGACGATATCGGGCTTGCTCTGGGCAAGATGGTCCACTGCCACCTTGCCGTTCAGTATGATCTCGGTGCGGTAGCCCGCCAGGTCCATGACATGCCGGAACAGGGCTACGATATCGCGGTCATCCTCAATGATGAGCGCAAACGGTTTTTCCATTCGGCTTCTCTCTCTCGTACTCATGACGTTAAAATAATCGGACGGTTACAGGTGGAAAAATATGGTGTCGAAGTTAGATCTCATCTTCACAAAATCTACAAAGTTTCGTCAGGGTTTTTCTAACAATCTCCCTTGATGATCGTTAAACTTTCAAACAATCAGAGATAAGGAGATTGATATGGAAAATGACGATCTACCCGTAGGACAAATCCTCAACCGAAGGGACGCGCTCAAGTTACTCGGGCTGGGCAGCGCTGCATTCCTGGTATCCTGCGCAGCCCCAGAAGCGACCAGCACGCTGGTTCCCACTGCTGCTTCCACCTCGGTCAGCTCGGCGTTCGATTGCGTTGTGCGCCCGGAGATGACGATCGGACCCTACTTCGTAGACGAACAGCTCAACCGATCTGATATCCGCACGGACTCATCGAATGATCTGGTCAAGGAGGGTGTACCGCTCACTCTCAGTATCAATGTTGCCAGCGTCGGAAATAATAGCTGCACCCCCATCGAAGGCGCGCAGGTGGACATCTGGCATTGTGACGCGCAGGGTCAATATTCAGGCGTGTCCGATCAGGGATTTGATACCACAAGTCAGGATTTCCTGCGCGGCTATCAATTAACAGATGCGACAGGCAAAGTTCAATTCCTCACCATTTACCCGGGCTGGTATTCGGGCAGGGCGGTACACATCCACTTCACCATCCGCACAAAGGCTGCCGATGGCGAGGACTATCAGTTCACCTCGCAATTTTTCTTCGACGATGCGCTGACAGACCAGGTCCATGCGCTGGAGCCATACGCCAGCAAAGGTCAACGCGACATGCGCAATTCAGAGGATAATATCTACATGGGCGGCGGAGACCAGCTGCTGCTGAACCTGCAGGGCGATACCACCCATGGATATACCACCGCGTTCAACATCGGTTTGGATCTGACAGACATCGAAGCAGGCGCTGCCGACTCGATGGGTCAGGGAGGCCCAGGCGGACCAGGAGGAGGACCGCCGCCACCATAACAAAAGTATGCTGTTATATATTCTCACTGCATCCAAAGCTCCGCAGGCTGGCGCTTTGGATGTTTTGCTTTCGGGTACAATCCTGCCTCATGGATATGGAAGATATCGATGCGCTCAAACTGCATCCTGTTGATGGGGCGCGGCTGAGGTACAAGCTCAGAAATGCCAACGTGTACGTCTCGCCTCAGGGATTCCACTTTACGGACTACCTCGACCCGCTCGAGGACCTTCCAACTGAGATCGACGCGTCGCAGCTGACAGAGGCTGAGTCTGCTTACATCGAATCGCAGCTGCAGGCAAACCTGAACAAGTTCAAAAACCAGGCAGGTATCCTTGCAAAACATCTTCCCCTCCGAAACTCACTCGTCCTGGATATCGGCTGCGGCGGGGGGCTGTTCCTGTCCCTGCTGAAACAGGAAGGCGCACAGGTGACAGGCATCGAGCTCAGTGACAGCCGCGCCCACTACGCAAAAACAAAGCATCAGCTCGAAATCTACAAATATCCCATCGAAAGCGACTTCTGGCAAAAAGGCTATGCCGCTCACTTCGATGCCGTTACTCTCTGGGATGTGATCGAGCATGTCAATTATCCACGCCAGACTTTGCAGTGCGCGGCGAATGTGCTAAAGCCGGGCGGACTACTGTTGATCGACACGCCGTGCAGGGACAGTTTCTATCATCAGTTCGGCGCGTTCACGTATCGCCTGACGGGCGGCAGAGCTCCCACTTTTTTGAACGCCATGTATTCCTCGCATCTATTTGGTCACAAACAGATCTTTTCAACCGCTGAAATGAAACGGCTCTTCGAATCGGTTGGCCTGCAGGTCATCGACCTGCACAAATTCCATGAGCTGTCGTTCCCCCATGAGTTTTATCTGAATAAGCTTTTCAAGTCACAGGCGCTTGTGAAGCTTCTGTTGCCGGCCGTCCGACTCTTCTTTAAAATATTCAAGATCCAGAACAAGATGCTGGTGATCGGGAGAAAATTGTAGAGACCCTGTCATTGCGAGCCAATTCGCGCCGAACGAAGTGGGCGTACGCTGCCCTGCGGAGTGTCGAGGGCAAGTCGAGACACGCAGTCGAAGCGAGCGTTGAAGCAATATCTTTGTAACACTGGATTACTCAACGGCCTGCGCTTCGTCTTCGGGCTCCGCCCTCAGCTCAGCGCGAGTAATAGCAATGACACATAATAGGAGAACATTATGAACAACGATGAATACATACCCAAAATTGCAATGAGCATCCATGCGCATCCGGACGACCAGGAGTTCAGCATCGGCGGCACACTCGCTAAATGGGCGCAGGCAGGCTGTGAGATCATCTCGGTGGTAATCACCAGCGGCGACTCGGGCTCGAACGATCCCGCCAAGGATGGGAACCACAAACAGGAGCTGGCGGAGCTGCGCGAGCAGGAACAATTGGCAGCAAATGCGATCCTTGGAATTAAGAAGACGATCTTCCTCCGTTACCCCGACGGGGAATTGGAACCAACCATTGCCCTGCGAAAGGATCTGACCCGCCTCATCCGCCAGTTCAAGCCGGATACCGTTTCGGCGGGGAATCCCGAGGGATGGTTCTATGGGGATGAATATCTCAACCATCCCGACCACCGCGCTGCAGCCCAGGCAGCCTGCGCCGCGGTATTCCCGTCAGCGGGGAGCCGGCTCATGTTCGCGGACCTGCTGGCGGCTGGGTACGAACCGCACGACGTCAAGCGGCTGTACATCCACGGCACTGACAAATCCAATACCTGGGTGGATATCACCGAGACCATGGAGGTCAAGATCAAGGCGCTGCAGCAGCACGTCAGTCAAATCAATCCTGAGGAAGTGGGAAAATGGATGATGGAATGGGCAGAGCAGGAAGCTGGCGACAAAGGCATGAAGTATGCCGAGAGCTACAAGGTGATGATCCTGAGAAAGGATGAGGAAACAAAATCAGAAGACCAGGTGCCCCACGAGGACTGAAGCCAGCGTGGAGGAAGGGCTCATTGATTAATCCCGAGGTAAATTTACTCTATTAACACAAAATGCCGCAGTTCAACGCGGCACAATCGTCAATCCAAAATCGTAAATCAGGAAGAGGTGGGCCCAGCAGGATTCGAACCTGCGACCAAGCGATTATGAGTCGCCTGCGCTAACCACTGCGCCATGGGCCCTTGTTCGGTTTAAGGTGGAAAGTCACAGGTTTAAAGTTTTGATGCAACGTTCAACATTAAACCTGCGACCTTCAATACAGAGAGCGGGAGACGGGATTCGAACCCGCGGATATCAGCTTGGAAGGCTGATGCCTTACCACTTGGCGACTCCCGCATGCGGCAGGTATTTTACCACAATCAGACAACTGTCATTGTGAGGGGGCTGCGCGCTAAACAAGTAACAATGAGCGAAGTGTGACAACAAAAGCGTCCGCCTACCTGCGCTTAACCGCGGTTTTTATTGACCACCGACAAAATAATGATCGTTGCAATCAGGCCGATAAAAATCAGCGCCAGATATAAAGTGTTACTATTATTGAGGGTGCTGCCAGGGTTGAGGATCACGTACAAGATCAGCAAAAATGCGGCAATCCCTCCTATGACAAAACCGATTACTCCCGGTCCTTCCCCGGACTTGTCGGAGGGAGAATAAGAGTTTTGATGTGAAGCAAAGGTTATACGTTGTCTTGGTTCATTTTCAGAGTGTTTGTCATCCGTGTGTGGCGGGTCAGCTTTGGAAGCTGCGAGCTGATGATTAACGGGCGGCAGCTCCCCTAATTCCTGCAGCTGCGTCAATGCCTGCAAATTAGAAGGGGAAAGCCTCAAGACCTGCTTATAGCAGTCTTTCTTCCTGAGGGGATCATCGATCTGCTCGCCCAGTAATAACCAGGCTTCGATCTGATCTTTATCTTTTAATAACGTTGATGCGAGCAGCGCTATGGCATTTTCTTTATCGCCTCTGGCAATCAATCCCTTTACTTGACTGAGTTCGTTCATCTCTTCCTCTACACTTTTCCATCGTTTGCCAATGCAATAATTATAGCCCTCAATGGACTGGTTGCAGCGTTTCCGTTCACTTGCAAAATTGGGGACCTGTCTTCAGCTCGGGAG
>DATFET010000062.1:0-8447 GCA_035250835.1 Anaerolineales bacterium | reverse complement strand
TACTACCTGTTAATACATACTTACCGTCCGGCGAAAAAGCCACGCTGCTAATAAAATCAGAATGACCTGCAAATAACTGTCGAGGGTAATTTAATCTTGACGCAGCTGCCAGGACAGCATCCCCTTCGGGCGTATATTGCGTTTTCATAGATCGCAGGCTGAGCAGGGCAATTTGCTCCGGGTCGCCTTGTGAAAGAATTAAACGGTTCGCTTCCAGTGCAAGGCGCTGCGCATCGGCGCGATTAAAGTTGAATTCGGCCTGCGCGGCATGCCGGTTCGATTGCACACCAAACAGTCCGGCTACCAATGCCAGGATGAGCGCGATCGAGCCAACAGTGGTGATGACGCGATTCCGAATCCGCAAACGGGAGGCAGATTGTCTCTCTGTTTCTGCCAGTTTTTGGGCAGCTTCGAGCTCGCGTCTCTGCTGTTCCTCGCGTTCCAGTTCCTCGCGCTGTTCCTGATTAATGGACGCCGCCAGGAATTCACGCTCTCCCACATTCAGGGCATTGAGATGCAAAGCCGCCCACTCACGTGCCTGCGCTAGATGGGCGCCGCGGTACAAAACACCCTCATCCCGCTCGAGCAATTCCCATTCGTGGGCGGCTTCTGTCAGACGGCGGTGCAATTGCAAGCCTTCACGATCTTCGTTCAGCCACCCCCTGAGCGTGGGCCATTCCCGGATCAAAGCTTCATGTGCGACATCAGCGGTTTCTTCACCTAATGTGACCAGCCTCGCATCCGCCAGCAGATTGAGAACTTTGCGTACTTCATCCTTTGTTTCGGCAGCCGACATCAATTCATCAAACGATGCACGCCGGCGAGTGTCCTCCGTCCCTTCGCCAAGTTCGGTCAGGCGCAGGAAAACATCCCGCGCAATTGCCTGCTCGTCGGAAGAAAGGCTTTGATAGACGCTTTCAGCCGTGTGGGCAATGGCGCCATGTACCCCGCCCGCATCGGCATATCCTCTGAGGGTCAGGGTATGGCCTGCGCGCCGTTTCCACGTTTCGAGCAGGGCATGAGAGAGCAGGGGCAGTGCACCCGGCTCATCGCCTACATCGCGCAGGATCAAGTCGACCAGGCCCGGTTCGAATTCCCAGTGCCCACGCCTGGCGGGTTCCTCGATGGCACGCCGTAACTCTTCCATGGACATCGGCCCGATATATTCCTGGTTCTGCGCCACGGCATCCCGCAACTCAGGATATTGCGCCAGGTGGGCGTAAAAGTCCGCTCGCAGGGTGAGCACGAGGGCGAAATTTCCCTCACCCCCAGCCCTTCTCCCGGGGGGAGAGGGGTGGAGGGCCGTGAGCAGATTATCGATGAAGGCTTCACGCTCGAATTCATCGCGACACAAAGTGAACAGCTCTTCGAGCTGATCGATCACAAGCAATGTCTGCTTCCTGTGGTTTTGTCTCGCCAGGAAGAGCGAGAGACTGCGCGGGTCCTGCATCAGGTCGTCGATCAGGATGGCCGCGGCAGTGACCGACTCCGACTCTCGCGTCAGGTCGGCTGCCAGGGCTGCCAGGGGATAGGCGGTGGGCGTGATGACGTGGATGTGCCAACCCAGGTCTTGTTTGTTCCTGAGCGCGGGGATCAAGCCTGCGCGTACCAGTGAGGATTTCCCGCTGCCCGAGGCGCCGATAATCACCGACAGGAAGTGTGACGCATCCAGGCGTTCCACCAGCTTCGTAGTGAGCAGTTCGCGTCCGAAGAAAAGATCGCAATCTTCCTCATCAAAAAACTGCAAACCCTTGAACGGAGGCTCCCCCGGTGTGGGCTCTTCCGTCCCGGAGAACCTGGTGCGGATGGGTGGATAATCAAATGGCAATCCTTCGATCACCAGCTGATAGATAGGCGTTGGGTATTTCAGATCCTTCAGGCGGTGTTCTCCCAGATCGCGGATGGTCAGGCTCTCAGGCATTTCCTGCATGACCAGCTCACGCGTGGTCTGCGACAATAAAACCTGCCCGCCGTGTGCAGCATCCCCGATGCGGGCGGCGCGGTGGACGTCCATCCCAACATAACCGGTCGAAGCGATGAGCGGCTCGCCAGTATGGAGTCCCATGCGCACACGCACAGGGATTTCGCCAGGCCATGGCTGGGCAGCCAACCCGCGCTGCGCCTGCACGGCGCACTGGACGGCATCCAGCGCCCGGGTGAACGTGACGAAAAACGCATCCCCCTGGGTATCGACTTCATGCCCATTCCACTTGCGGATGGCGGTGCGCAGGATCTCATGATGCTTTTCCAGGACCGAGGCGTATTGGGCTCCCAGGCTGTCGAGCAGAAGCGTCGAGTTTTCAATATCTGTAAATAGAAAGGTGATCGTGCCCGACGGCTGCACGGACTGTCGTTTGGTCTGATATGAGCCTTTGATCAAACCTTCGTACAGGGCCCGCGTTTCTGAGGAGGGTTCCAAATCGAATTGTTTCTTAAGTTCGGTAATACAACGCTGATAAACGGAAGTGACCTTCGCCATATCCCCACGCACGCCATAGGCAAGCATCAGGGCGCGGAAAGCCGGTTCAGGAGTATTGCCTAAAGCCAGCCAGCGTTCGGCCTGTTCCTGCACGGCTGTCCAGCGTTCGGATTCGACAAGCCGTTCGAGCAGTTGTCCCATTTTGGTATCAAAGATGGATTGGATGCGTTCTCGCTCGAGCAGGATCCAGTCTTCATAAAAACCGGGCAGGAGCTCGCCGAGGCAATAGGAGAGATTACTGGAAAGGGATTCTAGATCCGGGGCTGATTTTTCCAACTGCGCCACATCCAGCCAATAGTCGGAGTCTGGATTGAAGGTAATGGTGAATTCATCCGCAAGCAGGTAATCCTGCGCGCCGTCTTTTGGCGCTGAAAGAGCTTTGCGAATGCGCCAGAGTTCCTGGCGGAGATACTTGCGCGCGCTCTCATCCGTAGTCTCCGGCCAAAAGGCGCCTGCCAGCTTTTCGCGGCGATGAGGGGTCCCAGCAGTCAGGGCCAGATAGGCGAATAAAGACTGACCCACCCGTGATGGAATTGTGATGCGTTTTTTATCCAGGAAAATGTCAAATTGCCCTAAGAGTCGAATCCGGATCATTCATTCCTCCTGTACAGTCAGGAAAGCTGCAGACCGACGTTTGCTGGATGATTCCAGTATAGCACTTTCATGACCCCAATCGTAGTGTTTCTGCGTCTCTTTTGCGTCTCCAAAACTCTCATGAATTACAGACGATGTGAGGACGGTTCTCTGTAACAATGTGGACAGATGTTGGCAATGGGCATTCAGAACCACTTCCGGATGCTCACACTAGAAAGCTAGAAAGGAGACTTGTCATGTTCTCAAATCATCCCTCATATATTGAAAAGCTCGTGCGCACGAAGGAAGATGAAATTATGCGTGAGATCCAGAACGGCAACAGCCAGGATCTTCAGGATGGCTATGACTTTCAAGCTGAACCTAAGAGAGGATACAAAGTTCGAGTGCTGGTAGGGCTGCTAGTCATGCTGGGATGGCTGTACAGCCTTATCTTCTGACCGAACCTCTATCGGTCGCGCCGCTGGAAGCGGCTGGCTCGAGCGTGTGGTGAAGGCTCTCATGCACCTGAACCACATTTCTCCTCACAAGGGCGGCCGGGCAGGGGGCAAACGCCCGGTCACCTGAATGTGGTGAAATCCTGGAATGGCTGCCAGGGATATGAACAGCCTCGCGGGGTAGTTTCCGCGAGGCTGTTTTGGAGGTTTTGTAATTTTATGGGCTCTTATCCCGGGCTGGTTTTTCCGTCTTCACCTTCCGGAGAGAGATATTGTTCAGGATTTTTATCGAAGGCTTCCTTGCATCCCTGTGAGCAAAAATAATAGATCTCTCCATCATATTCGGACTGTGCAGGTGCAGTATCGATATTGATCTGCATACCGCAAACGGGGTCTTCGACCATTCCAAGCATAAGCACTCCTTTCGTTCCTCAATCCAATTAACGTGAGCGCCGCCTGCCTGTTATTTTCACATTCAAGGAACGGTTGGCTGCTCTGGCTCAGGATGGGTGTCGACCCGCTGGGGGGTGTAGAAGTAGATCAATACCGCTCCCAGGACCAGGGCGGGCAGGACGATGAGACCCGCCTCGGGACCGAACGCGCCGCCGGTCCACAGCTCGGGACCGTGGACCTGAATCCGTGTCAAGGCGTAGATATCCAGCCCTGAGACGGGGAAACCGAACACCACGCCCTCGAAGAAGTTCCAGCCGATATGCAGACCGATCGGCAGCCAGAGCTGCCTTGTTCGGATGTAACCGTAGGCGAGAAAAACACCGGCGAAGAAAATCCCTGCCGCGCTGACCCAGGTTGCATTTGGGTTCCCCAGGTGGAGCAGCCCGAACACTGCGGATGAAATGACGACGCCCCAAAACAGGTTCATCCCGCTGGCGATGGTCTGCAGGTGGTAACCGCGTGAGAGCAGCTCCTCGTTCCATCCGACAAAGATAAAGACAATGAAAAAGGTGAGGACACTGGTGATGACCACGTTGATGGGATCGAATTCCCAGGCAAAGCCTTCGAACGTCAGCCAGCCCAGGACCTGCATGAGCACATAGATAAAGCCCATCTGGATGAATGTGATCCCGATGCCCGCCAGAATATCGACGAATGTCTGTCCATTGAGTTTCAATCCCAGGCTTTCAAAGGAGCGTTTGTCCAGCCAGCGGCGGGCAATATATACGGACCCACTGATGGCGATGAAGTTCAAAAATTGCTCAAGGAAAAGGGATCCACCAACGACGGGGCCAAAAAGACTGGCAACGAGGAAGACAAGAATGCTGATCAGGATCAGCAGGATGGTTTGGATGAGCAGCCGCCAGCCGGCCCGCAGACGCGGCTCGTGCTGTGAAATAAAGATGCGGGAAAGAAAAGACCGATTTTGAGCAGGTTGAATATCAGCCATTGGATTCCTCAATTATGGTTTTGATTATTATGGGATTTGATAAATCGAGTATACCTGATCGGGTGTCTGGTCGATCAGGATTAACTGTGAGAGCGTGTCTTCCAGTGTCTTCTGCAGCGCGGGCGTAAATTTATCCGTTTCGGATTCCTTCATAAAGTCCAGTCCTCTTTCATAAACGAGGATATGGGTATATTGTTCAGATTTCCAATGCTGGAGGATGTCGGCAGGTGTTTTATAGCGGTATACGTCGTATGCGAAATTGTAGACGATCGGATCAGGCTGGGTCGTGCGCGGCAGGCCGTAGCTGCGCGGCTCGAACAGGCTATAGAGCCGCGCCTCCGCGGGCAAGTCCTCCATGAGGGTCATCAACGCGGCGTAGGAGGGATTGATCCGCTCGATGTAGCGCTCGCGGCTCTGTGCGCCGGTTGCTACAGCCAGCGGATTGCGCTGCAGAACAAAAAGGGTATTGTCGATCAGCGTCAATACGACGACCAGACTGATCAACCCGTTGACCAGGGAGCTGATCCGCAGCCTGGGCGTATCGAAGGCTTTGAGGGAGGCCCATCCCAGCGCCGTGGGAATGGCGAACGGAATCAGCGCGGGGAGCAAAAGCCGCGCCTGCCACAAGGCAGACGAGTTGATGACACCCACCGTCCACGCGGCGAAACTCAGAAGTGAGAAAACTCCAACCGCAATCAGCGACCAGCCCGCGGCTGAGTCCGGACGCGAGCGCGAGATGAGAATCCAGACCGTAAACGGAGCCAGGATCAGAAAAAGGACACCGATCCGCCCATCGAAGAAAGTCACATCCTGAACGCCCAGGACTGTGTTCAAGGGGAGCAGCAAAATTTGAAGAGCATTCCAGCCAATACCCGTCTCCGCTTCTGCGTACCATGTTGCCAGGAAATCATCCCAGTAGCGACCTCCAAAAACAAAGGGGTAGATCGGATTGCCCATCATGATGGCATTGCGGATATACCAGGGAGCGGCGACTGCCAGGGCAATGAGACTAAACTGGGCTGCGGAGGAAATCGCCTTGCGGAGAGGGGAATGGAAGAATAATAGCAGGCCGCACGTCAACGGGACGACAAACGAGGTGTATTTGATGCTCATTGCAAAGCCAGCCATGATGCCGGCTAGGAACAGCCAGGAACTTGATCTGGTAAAGCGATACCAGGCAAACGCATAGAGGGCCGCGACCGCATAATAGACCAGTGCCATATCTGCATAGGCCCAGGAAGCGAGCATGACGAGGGAGGGAATTGCGGCGAGCAGCAGCAGGGTTTTTCGCCCGATCTCATTGTCCCAACCTTTGACCGACCAATGCCAGAGCAGGAACTCAAAAAGGATTGCCCAGCCAAAATGCAGGATCTGGGCGGCGCGCTCACTCCCCATGCCGAGAGCCCAAAGATAAACATGCTCCGTCAAGCCCGGGAACCAGAACGGCACATTATTTGCAGCGTATAAGCCGCCGTTCTGCAGGGTGTTGGCAGGCAGGGTCAGGTGATAGAGCAGTGCATCGAAGGCTTCGAATGGAGGGGCCAGGGTGAGAAGGAATGACAGCAGGGCCGTAAGCCCGACCGCAACTCTTGTGAAAAATGAGTATTGACTGAATGCTGCATGTACCTGATGGAGGCACGAGTTGAAATCGGCGCGGAGTATTTTTAGATCGTTCCTGAAAAGGAAAAATAGAGCGAGTGCAATCTGAAAAATCGTCAGAATCATTTCATTTGCAAGCTGGGCTGCAGAAAAGAATAGACCGAGCACTCCCAGCACGCCGAGACCTATTCCCCAACTGAGGACGAGGTGATCGATTGAATCTATTGCTTCAAATTTTAGTAAACCAAGTATTCTTCTCCCAAGCCCATTGGCATTGAAAAGCAGAATTACTGCGACGAGTAAAGTCCATACAGTATCCAGCAGGCCTGTAAGCGCGGTCAACAAACCCGGCTTCTGGATGACGTAATAGGCAGTGATGATCACGCCTGTCCATAATAGGAACAGAACGGCGATATATTTTTTCAATCAGCCAGCGCCTTTGAGATAGATCCCCGTCGGGTCGAGCTCCTCGCGTAGAATACGCAGTTCGTTCTCCGTCACCCTCTCTGTCGTTTTCAATTCGGAAGCGATCTTCAACTCCCAGCCTGTGTTTTCCCTGGCTTGTTCAGCAGTACTGCCTGGGTGCAGGGAGGTGAGAATCATTTCAGCGGTTTCGTCCGGTTCCAGGATGCCGATATCGGTCACAACAGCCAGCATCCCACCGCCGCGCAGCCCGGCCTTCTCACGGTCGCCTTTGCCGCCGATGAACCCAGCCGAGGTCATGAATTCCACTTTTTCGGGGAAGCGCCGTTTCTGATGCGGTGTCATGATGTAACAGCGGTTCGCCCAGGCGGCGATCTCCTGTGAGCCGCCCGAGCCAGGCAGGCGTACTTTGGGATGCTCGTATCCGCCGATGACGGTCGCATTGATGTTGCCGTATTTATCGATCTGCGCGCCGCCCATGAATCCCACATCCACGTTGCCGCGCTGCAGGTAGTTCGTGAATATGTCGTACATGCTCACCACTGAAAGAGATCCGCTGACCAGGGTGGGGTCGCCGATCGAGAGAGGCAGGCGGGCAGGCTCAGCGCCAATCACCCCCGCCTCATAGATCATCACCAGATTGGGCGCATGAGTCCGCTTGGCGAGGTTACAGGCCAAATTCGGCTGCCCCACGCCGACGAAAACCACGTCGCCGTCGCGCAGCAAACGCGCCGCGTTGATGATCATCAGCTCAGAAGATGAGTATTTGATTTCATTCATTGATTCTCCTTCTGGAAGACCTGACAGGTCTTATCGGGATCGTTTCGACCATGTTTGATTACATGGACACAGGTTATGCTATACCACGCCTCTGTGGAGACCTGTCAGGTCTTAAGCTAATCAGAAATGATTGCATGATCTCAAAGACTTTACGGGGACGTTCCAGCGGCAAAATGTGCGTGGATTTTTCCAACGTTTCCACCTGCACTTTGGGTTGCTTCTGTTTCACCAGCTTTGCTGCCTCTGCCAAAAATGTATCCGTCTCAGCGCCGCGCATGAAAAGAGTCGGGACTTCGAGTTTGGGAAGATCGCGCCAGATATCGAAATCGTGCATGCCTGTGCGGTAGATCTGGGCTTCCCACTCGGGAGAGTAAATCAATTCATACGCGCCGTTGGCTCTCAGCTGTGTGATCCCTTCGATATAGATGCGTAGATTCTCATCGCTCATGTAACGGAAGACACTACGGGTACGATATCTGTGATAAAGCGTTTCCAGGTCATCGAAGGTCCGCCTGCGCTTTTTGGCAACGGGAATCAGTGGATGGAGTCGATCACCCAATCCCAGCACCCGCACAATATGCCAGCGGACCAGGAAGCCCGGCACGAACAAGACCGGGTCGATCAAAACCAGGGCGCGAAATTTGCCCGGGTCACGCAGCGCAGCCCGCAGTGTGACAATCGCGCCAATGGAGTGGCCTACCCCGATAACGGGGACAGGCATCGGCGGCGAAAGGAA
>DATFET010000055.1:0-5512 GCA_035250835.1 Anaerolineales bacterium | reverse complement strand
CTTTGCGATGGGTTCCGCAGTTTCCATGGCGCGCTCGAGCGGACTCGAGTAAATGGATTTAATCGGGACCGATTTCAGCGCTTCGCCCAACGCCTGGGCCTGTTTCTGACCCCGCTCATTGAGGTGGATGCCCGCGCTTTGACCCGGCAATTTGCCTGTTTTCACAAAGTCGTTTTCGCCATGACGGATCAGTAAAAGGAGTGACATGTTAGAAGGTTGAATTCTACTTAATTTTCCGCTTCATCTCCTGGATCTGTTCTTCATTCATCGCGGGGACATTTTCTATCTTTGTAATCCCCAATGCCTTCCGCTGCGCGTCGCGCCACATGTCGAGCCGGGCAGTGACTTGAGATTCATATCCTTCCTGAGAAGGTTGATAGAAATAGGTGCCTAATAATCTCTTTGGTAGATATTGCTGCGGCGTGAAATGACCCTCCTCCTCATGTGGATAGACATAACCTTTGCCGTGTCCCATAGCGGCGGCATCGCGATTGCCGTCCATGAGATGGCGCGGCACGGAGACCTGTCCCTCCTCTTCGATCTTTTTCATCGCGGTAAAGTACGCGCCCGCGCTATTGGATTTGGGCGCGGTGGCGAGATAGAGCGTCGCTTCGACGATAGGGTAAATGCCTTCGGGCAGACCGATATAGTCGAAGGCCTGGGCAGCTGAAGAGGCGATTACCAGTCCCATCGGGTCAGCAAGACCGATATCCTCGCCCGCCAGGATGATCAGCCTGCGGATGATGAACTTCGGGTCTTCACCCGCATAGATCATTTTTGCCAGCCAGTAGAGGGCCGCGTCCGGGTCACTGCCGCGCACCGACTTGATGAACGCGCTGATCGTGTCATAGTGGGCATCGCCATCCTTGTCATACAGTACCGCCCGCCGCTGAATGGATTCCTGGGCGACATCCAGCGTGATGTGGATCACCCCCTTTTTATCCGGTGGTGTAGACTCGACCGCCAGCTCAATGGCATTGAGCGCGTTGCGCGCGTCGCCGGAGGCGACCTCGATCAAATGGGCGCGTGCATGCGGGTCCAGTTTGATGCGCCTGTTCCCGTAGCCTCGCTCCCTGTCTGTCAGGGCGCGGTCGATCAGGACGCCGGTCTCTTCCTGATTCAAGTTTCGCAGCTGGAAAACGCGCGAGCGCGAGATCAACGCCTTGATGACTTCGAAGTATGGATTCTCGGTTGTTGCTCCGATGAGAGTAACGACTCCTCCCTCGACGTGGGGCAGGAGCGCGTCCTGCTGGGCTTTGTTCCAGCGATGGACTTCATCCACGAACAGGATCGTACGGATGTTATGCAGCCTTCGCCGCTCGAGCGCCTCTTCGATGATCACCCGCAGATCGGCTTTACCTGCCAGGATGGCAGAGATGGTGACAAAGTGGCTCTTGGTGGTATTGGCGATGACCTGGGCGAGAGTGGTCTTGCCGGTGCCGGGCGGTCCCCACAAAATAATGGACGAAAAGAGACGGTCTGCTTCGATGGCGCGGCGCAGCAGCTTGCCTTCGCCGACGATATGCTCCTGCCCAATGTATTCATCCAGCGTGCGTGGACGCATGCGGGCTGCTAGCGGTGCCTCCTGCTTCATGCGCTCTCGCATGGAATGATCGAAAAGATCGTTACTCATGGTTTGATTATAAAAGAGATTTGATGATCAGGCGTTCCCTCTGAAAAAAAAATACAGGGCTGTGCGAAACAGCCCTGTATCGGCGCATAGTTCGGGAGGCTACTTTCCTTTTTCCACCGGGTTGACGCCAGTCCCACGCAGATTGACCGCCTTTTTCAAGATGTCAAACCAGAATGGTGCACCTTGTCTGGCTGCCAGGGCAGTGATGAAGATGCCGCCCAGCTTGAGAAAAATATTCATTTCATTGGTGGGTTGAGGCGGAACAATACATCTTGTGGTGAAAACAATCGGAATCCCAAAAGTTTCATTTTCACCTGGGAATAGCTGACATTCGGGATTGGATGTCGAGGCGACTTGAAAGTTCGTGATGCCCCAACCGACGGGTAGAGCCAATCCAGCAAACTGGTTCCTGAAATTTTGCATTGCCTGCTCAGGGTTAGCCTCTATCTCCTCTTGTGAAAGCTCAAACGCCTCCGCGTTCTGTGCCAGGGCAGTGCGAACAGCGGGTTCAGCCCAGAGATAAAGAGTCAGGTCTATTGAATCCACGTTCAACACCAATGCCACTACAAAACCGATGATCAATGCCATCATTTGTGAATAGCGTTTGAAGGCGCCGCTGATGCGATCCATGGAGTCATCGAACCACTTTTCGACATTGCCTCTGGCTTTGGCAAGCTCGCTTTCTGCTCCCGCGGCATAATCTTCGACGTTCATCAACAGTGCATTGAGAGTCTGGTTCACTTCCGGGCTAATGACACTCAAGGCTGCAATGCCGCGGCGAAGTTTTCCCAGAGAGGAGCGGAGATCTTTTCTGGGTTGATTTTTCAGAACAATGTCAATTTCATCTTTGAGCCTGGCTGCTTCCTCGAGCGCTGCCTCCATCAAACCTGCATATTGTGGGTAATTTTCAATGAAATTATCTGCCTCGTCCTTTAGCTTCGCCAGGGTTTTTTGCGTAATTGCTGTCCCAGCTTCTGTTGCAGCCGCGCTGCGGGCCAGCTCAGCCAGCAGATTCAACTCCACGATGACAGCCTCATCTGCTGAGGCATTCTTATCTTTTTCGATGTCATTGCGAATCTTGAGTATCCCCTGCTGGATCAGCGAAGATTCCGTCCCAGCCGTCAATGCAATATCGAATAGCGTCAACGCAAACTGCTGGGATGGGATGTACGAGGGTATCTTCCTTTTTTCCTTGGTGAATCCCCGTACAAGCGGATGATTGTTAAACCAGGCAGGTGTTCTTGAAGGCTGTTTTCTCTTTTTTGCTGTAAGCCCACGGATTACGGGGTGATCGTAAAACTGTGCCTTCAGATTCTCATTGGCAAGCATTTCGTGGATGGATTCCTCCAGATCCTTTGCACGCCGGTCGAGGCGGGTGCTGATCCATTCCTGGATCTGGATGGTTGAGAGGCTGAGCACGATCCATACGAAGATGATTCCCACTGCGACTTCGATAATTGCACCGAAATTCATACGGTCCTCCGGTTAAAGTAAATAGTTCTGAAACGGGACGAGCGTGTCGCTTAGAAAGAGTCGATTGCGGCCTGCCGGTCGTCAAAGGTTTCGATGAACATATCGAAACCACTGAGTTCGAACGCAGTGCGGGTCTCTTTGGATAGATTGAGTAACTTCAGGTGGGGTGATTTATAGGTCCCTGCGCTGATGCCCCGCCGGACTTCCTCCTCACTGAGAGGGTTGTCTGTATCCCTGGTGCGCAGCGTATTGAATAGATGGTGCAGTGCGCGCAGGCCGGCGCTGCTGACAAACGGGGATTGGGAAAGATCGATCAGTAGATGCCGCGACC
This sequence comes from Anaerolineales bacterium, assembly GCA_035250835.1. Lineage (GTDB taxonomy): Bacteria > Chloroflexota > Anaerolineae > Anaerolineales > Villigracilaceae > Defluviilinea. Next base: position 2,075 of record DATFET010000055.1, on the reverse strand, counting down.
CGCCTTCTATCAACTCTTCTGCTTTCGACTGAAATTGTTCATAAGTATTCGCGTCGATGTTGCCATTCACCTGTATGACGGTGACTGGCACACGCCCGGGCTCAGTAGATACCTGGATGTCCATGGAATTCTCCTCTATTTGTAGATTGGCCAGCAATAGCACTAGTATATAAAATCATGGATGAAAATTCAAGGCTTTTCATTTTTTGCCCAGGCCGGCCTCACCCGTTTGGGGGCTCAGACTGCCTTGTTAAATGCGACTGATTTACAAAATAGATCCCGACCAGCGCAACTGCTCCACCAATTCCCTGCCAGACGGTGGGAATTTCACCAAGAAGAGGGATTGCCAGGAGGGTTGTTATAACAGGCTGTAGGAGCATGGTCGGCGATACGACCGAGGCAGGCAGATGTCCGAGTGCAAATGCCAGAGACATGTAGCCGATCAGCTGGGAGACGAGAGCGGTTGCAAGAAATACAAGCCAGGTCTTCCCGTTGAAGCCGCTGAATTGATGACCCAAAGCAAAGTTGATGATGAAAAGGGCAATGCTTGCGCCGATCCCTACAAACCAGATGTGACTGAGCGGGTCAAAACTGGCGCGACTCCTCTCCGTGAAAAGGAAGTAACCACCGTAGAAGAATCCTGTAAAAAGTGCCATTGCATCTCCCGCCCCAAACCGGGGGTGTAGAAGGAAATCTGTTCCCAGGATAAGCACTGCACCGAACAGGGCGACCAATAACCCGCGCCAGAAACCGGGTGATAGTTTTTGTTTGAGGATGAGCCATGCTCCTAGAGCCACCCAAAGCGGGGAAGTATTACCAAGCAGCGTGGCATTGGCTGCCGTGGTAAATGAAAGCGATGTGGTCCATAACGCCAGGTCGCATGCTGTAAATACTCCGGCAAGGAGGGGAAAGATGATCATCCGTGACTTAATACCCGCGGTCGATTTAATCCGCAGGAGAAAAAAAGGCAGTAACAAAAATATCGAAAGGAACAGTCGGTAAAATGCCGTCATCGGTCCCGGTGCGTCTGCCCAGCGCACGAACATGGCTGAAAAGCTCAACGATAGAATGCCTACCCCGAGGGCGAGGTAGGCTGGCAGTGATTTATTCTGTCGCATCGATGAGGCCCGTAGAGCAGGAGGGTAATGGATTACTGAACCTGTAGGAGGTCAAGCAGCGGAGGAAGCTCCGAAAGAGTGGAAATGGCCTCATCAGGCTCGAAGCGAGGTTGATCCTCACTGGAGGATCCGGCGCGGCGGCTGATCCAGACCGCGTACAAGCCGGCGCTCTTCGCGCCGCGAATGTCTGCATCCAGGTTATCGCCGACCATGACTGTTTCGTTGGGGAGAAAGTACCAGTTGGCGATGGCAAGCTCGAAGATGCGCGGATGGGGTTTTCGATAACTGCAGGCCGCTGAGGTAAGAATGAAATCAAAATAAGGGGATATTTCGAAGCGCTGTACCAGTTGATGGACATCCTGATCGTCTCCCGCATTCGAGATCAATCCCATTCGATATCCATCCTTTTCGAGCTTTTTGAGGGTTGGCAGGGCATCCTGTTCGAGGACCCAGTTTGTTTGTGTGACGGCGAAAAGACTGTCGAGTGCCTTACGGATGACATCATCGGGAAGATTGGTATATCCCTTATCCTTCAATAATTCGATCAGTACAAACGTGTAGGTGGTTTCCAGCAGGTCCTTTTCACGTTGTGAGAAATACTCGCCCAGCCTTCGCCTGAACTCAAGAGGAAAGGTGGACAGGTTAAGCTCCATCCCCTGCTTGATCAGATAACGGGTCAGGGCTTCGTCTCCTTTTGAGGTGATCGCATGCCATGAATCACGCTCGTACATAAGAGTTCCGCCCAGGTCAAAGATCACGGCTCGGAGAAAATTACGAGCCATTTCATTATGCGGTCGCGCCAGGCATATTGGATAAGCTCAGAGCTGTGAGCCGTACGTTCTTGTCATGTACAAATCCTTGAGGCTTCAAATCCCCGGTTTTCAGCAGCATACAATTCTCCTTGCGAGGTGGAAGTTTTGTGTGAGGTTACTGCTTGTTCTCACGAGGTTCGGGTGT
>DATFET010000034.1:0-4146 GCA_035250835.1 Anaerolineales bacterium | reverse complement strand
GCCCATGACAGTACAGCTCATGCTCCACCTGGAGATTAACCCAGCGCTGGCCCGGGAAGTGGATCTGGTTATAGGTGAAGAGATAGCCGTCGTCGGTTTGGGCGCGGCCCAGCAGGTCGATCAACTCGTCCATAAGGGAGGCCAGGCCGGGGTGCGCATGAACCGCATAAATCCTTGAGGCAGCATCCAGCCACTTGTAGGCATCCGAATCGGCGAAGAACCAGCCTTCGCGAAATCCATCTTTTTCACCTGCCGCGATGCGGAAATTGTCAATGCAGCGCGTGGCTTCGAGCTGCTGCCATTGATCCAAAATGGCTTTTTCGGCATTGACCTTCAAGCGCGGCGACCAGAATGCATCGTCAATGAATACCTGGGAAGAGATGAGTTCCTTCATAGAGCTTCGTCGACAGAATTAAAGGGCATATTCATTATGCAATTATGCCCTCAAACAGGACTCCTTTTACAGGGAATCTAACCAAATCAAGGGGATTTTACAATGTAGTTTGGCTTTTTATCAAACTCTTAGTTGACTTTTTTTAAGCAGGGAGTACAATGAATGCGAACGTTCGTGCGAACGTTCGCATTCCTGGAGAAAGGCATATGGCCTCAAAAACAACCCTTAAACAGGTTGCAGAACGTGCTGGTGTAAGCTATCAGACCGTTTCGAAGGTTCTTAACGAGCAGGCACAGGTCTCTGAAGAGACAGATAAGCGCATTCGAGATGCCGTGCGCGACCTGGGCTATCGTCCCAATCAGATCGCCCGTAACATGCGCGCCAAACGCAGTTTGATGATCGGCTACTCCTGGATACAGATCATGCCCGACCAGGTTAACCATATTCTCGATCATTTTTTGACCAGCATGGTCCAGGAAGCGGAAGCCGCTGGCTACCATCTTTTGCCGTTCCCCTATCGCGAGGGCGAGGCTCTTGTGAGTACCTACCGCGATCTGATCGATACCGGTCGTGTGGATGGGTTTGTGCTTTCCAGCGTTAATTACAGCGATCCCAGGATCAGTTTTCTTCTCGAACGAGAATTTCCTTTTGTGGCATTTGGCCGTTCCAATCCAGACCTGGATTTTCCTTTTGTAGATGTGGACGGCAACAATGGGCTTTGTCAGGCCACTGAGTACCTTATATCGCGCGGACATCGCCGCATCGCTGCCATTGCCTGGCCCGAAAGTTCAAGGGTAGGCAACGAGCGTTTGCAGGGATATCTTGAGGCGATGCAGACAGCCGGCCTGGAAATCTATAGAGACTGTATCCAGCGAGGGGAAGGCACGTTCGAATTCGGACGAGAGGCTGCTTCCCGCTTGATCGAACTTCCTGCCCCTGAACGTCCATCCGCCATCGTGACTCTCAACGATACCCAGGCGATTGGAGCCCTTCATGCCGCCCGGGAACACGGCCTGGACGTGGGGCATGACATTGCCATCGTCGGTTTTGACGACGCGCCCATGTCACAATATGTGATCCCAGCGCTGACGACCATTCGCCAGCCGATCCATGAAGCTGGACGTAAATGCGTCGAAATCCTGGTTTCACTCATGAAAGGAGAGGAGCCGGCCGAGAGTCACGTCCTGCTCCTCCCTACACTCATTACTCGGGCTTCAGCATAAAAGCTCGCGCAGCAAGGGGTACAGGTCCTGTCAAACAACAAGCATTCTTCACAGCAATCCTATTCGTAAAGGAGGTGATTCCTTTCTTGATTTACTGTCGTTTCTATTAATCCAAGTAGCAGTGCTTGGAATATCTTTTTTTCGATATAGGAGATAAGAAATGAAATCGCTTTCGAAACTGTTACCACTGATATGTATCGCTGTGATCCTGATGGCAGCCTGCGCACCTGCAGCAACTGAAGCTCCTGCCACACAGCCGCCCGTTGAGCCAACCATGGAAGCTACTGAGGCGCCGGCAACTGAAATGCCTGCAACTGAAGCGCCGGCCACCGAAGTATCGGCAGGTTCCTGTCCGCTGGAGGCGGAGGAAGGCGCAACGATTGTATTCTCTGGCTGGGGCGATGAAACCGAACAGAAAATCTATCGAGATTCGATTGAGCGCTTCCAAAGTGTGTGCCCGGGCGTGACGGTGGATTACCAGCCGGTTCCGGATCAATTCCAGGACAAGCTCAAGGCGCAGATGGCAGGCGGCACCGCGCCGGATGTCTTTTACGTGGATGACCAGCTGATGAACGCTTTCGCGCCATCCGGCCAACTGCTGGCGCTGGACGATTACATGTCCCAGGCAGGTGTTTCGCGGGATGACTTCATCCCTGCCCTGCTGACGATCTTCACTCAGGACGAACAGACCTATGGACTCCCCAAGGACTGGGGGACCCTAGGCCTAGTCTATCTACCGGAAGCCTTCGAGGCCGCCGGTGTGGAAGAGCCCACCGAGGATTGGACCTGGGATGATCTGCGCGCTGCCGCGCAACAGATCGCGGATGCCGGAACGTATGGCGGCTTCTGCATGGGCGCGGACTGGGCTCGCTTTGCACCCTTCGTCTTCTCGAACGGCGGCAGCTTTGCCAGCGACGATTTCACGACTGCAACCCTGGATACCCCTGAAGTCAAGGACATGGCGACGCTGGTCAGCGATATGTACGCGGAAGGATCCCTGGTGAAACCGGCGGATGTCGGTGCAAGCTGGTGCGGTGAAGCCATTGGTAAGAAACTGGTTGCCATGACCACCGAAGGCGGCTGGATGGTGAACTTTATGAAGCAGAACTATGCGGATGTGGAATGGAAAGCTGTTCAAATTCCACAGGGACCGACCACCCGCGCTGATATCATCTTCACCAATGCCATCGGGGTGAACGCCGCAACCCAATACCCGAATGCCGCGGCTGCTTTTGCAATCTTCCTCACCGGTGAGGAGAATCAGGGTGAGATCGTCAAGACCGGCTTTGCCTACAGCACACACCCCAATCAGGCGGACCTGGTCGTGGATCCGAACGACTTGGCGATCTCGAGCGGAGGCCTTCTGCCGGATACCCGAGTCGCCTTCTGGGGACCCAACACCGGCAAAGTGAACGATGCCGTATCCCAGGCCCTGGATCGCATTTTCCTCGGCGACCAGACCGTGGACGAATCGTTCGCCCAGGCACAGGAAGAAGCCCAGGCTGCACTTTCGGGCCAGTAACAACTTTATCGACGTCCTCCCTCCCTCGAGCCGGGAGGGAGGCGCTTATTTGATCCAGTCAGATTCGAGAAATTGGAGGTGGTGCCATGACAACAAGTGAAGCAAGGACAACCCAATCTGGCCGCACCCTGGCTGCCATTGTCACGTTTTTGGCAATCTTCATCGTTCTGATGGTGATCGCGCTCCTGAATGCCCCAACCATGGGCGGCCCGCGAGTGATGGCCTCTGCTGCCACCTATCTACAGGAGGTCCGCCGCACGGCTCTGCCTTTCCTGGGGGCGGTGGCAATCCTGGCGATCGCTCTTGGCCTGGTCTATGCCCGCATTGTGTACCGGGAATGGCCGCATCGCAGGCGCCGTCAGAGTCTGATCGTGGGCTATCTTTTTCTGTCTCCATATCTCCTGATCACGCTGACCTTTACCGTGGGCGTCCTGCTCTTTGCGTTCTACATATCCTTCAATAATTACGACATCTTTACACCTCCAGAATGGGTCGGGCTGGCAAATTACGCCAAGGCGTTCCGCGGCTTTTATGATCCTGCTCAAAAGGATTTCGTGCAGGCTCTTTATAATGTCTTCTGGTATTCCTTGATCGTAGTAACGGCTCAGACCTCCCTGGCGATCCTGCTGGCGGTCCTGCTGAATACCCCAATGAAGTTCAAACAATTTTTCCGGACCCTGTTCTACGCTCCCAGCGTGACTTCGTCGGTGGTTATCACGCTGATATTCATGTGGTTTTACCTGAAAACGGGATATATCAACTTTTTCCTCGCCAAGGCTTTTGCTGTCGTTGGCTTGACCTGGGAGAATATTAACTGGCTGGGCGATCCGCGTGGCCTGTTCCAATTGATCGTCGAAGCGTTCGGAGGACGGATCCCGTCTACACAGTGGTATCTGAGAGGTCCCAGCATTGCCTGGATGGCGATCATGTTCCAGAATATTTTCACCACTGTGCCAACATTCATGCTTATGTTCCTGGCAGCATTACAGGACATTCCCGCTTCCGTA
>DATFET010000022.1:0-4707 GCA_035250835.1 Anaerolineales bacterium | reverse complement strand
CTACCTTAGGCGAGTCCATGCGGATACTCGGCGACCCCGCCACTGCCCGCTCCCTGGCGGATGAGGCGGTAGCACTCTGTCGAGAGCAGGACGATCGTTGGGGCTTAGCCTATGCGCTGACCAATTTGGGCATCGCGATCCGCGATCAGGAAGATTTTGCATTAGCCCGCTCAACCATTGATGATGGCGTTGCGCTATGGCAAGAGCTCGGAGACTTATGGGGGCTCGGTTTGGCAACGCATCGCCTTGGCGAGGTAGCCCTGCGGCAAGGCGATTACGAAGTCGCGCGGCGTCACTTTATCGATTGTTTGGTAATCGTCAGGAAGCTAGGCGATCAGGAGCAAGTGGCCTGGAAGCTTTCTAATCTGGCCCTTGTCGCGCTGAACCTTGGTAATTGGGCTGAGGCGAAAGCATGTACTGAAGAGTGTTTCAGCATGTTTCGAGAGCTGGGGAGTAAATATGGCCAGGCCACCTCTTATTCCCATTTTGGGTTTCTCACACTAATCGATGGTAATAACCAACAAGCACAGAGCTTCTTCGAACGGGCGCTGGAGCTAGCGCGCACATCCGGGCCTGTCTGGTTAGGTGCAAACGCGCTGATGGGATTAGCCGGTGCCGCCGCTGGCACACAGGCGCAGCGAGCGGCGAGGCTGTTGGGCGCGGCCGAGGCGCGCTTGAAGGCTGGTGCATCTTATTGGGATGCAGTCGAAATGATGTGTGTTGGGCGCGTCACTGCCACCGCGACGGCTCAACTGGGTGAGACCGCATTTGCGGCGGCGTACGAGGAAGGTCAGGCGATGATCTTCGAGCAGGCCGCCGACTATGCGTTGGAAACTGAGCCATCGGCCTAGCTCAGGTGCCCGCCCCATCCATTGCCACTGCCACCGATCGCTTTCCGAGGGCGTACCGATGATTTTGTGTCTTCCCGTTTTGCATGTTGAATCCAGCCGATGTAATCGTTCTGCTGATAAGATGGCCGGGAGAGGTACGCGTCCATCCGGCCGCGCTGGTTCAGTGCGTTGCGGATGAAGTCGGGCATGGGGTAACGTGGACGCGGCGCCACGGATTCACCTATTCCGGAACCACGCTGGTCTCGTCGATCTCTGCCAAAAAATCAGGATGTGCCAATCCCGCCACGAACATGACCGAGATGGCAGGCGGATTAATTCTGCTATCCTTGTGGTTGCTTGTACCCGGGTCGTTTGGGTAATAGCTCTCAATGCGGGTCAAAAACCTTCGAGATTTTCCACCTTCACAAGACCGGAGATGACATGTCACTTATAGCAAATATCCTTGTCGGTATCGTGGCGTTGCTGCACATCGGCTTCCTCGCGCTCGAAATGTTTTTCTGGGATCATCCCTTCGGGCGAAGGACATTCAGGATGACGCCGGAATATTCAAAGGCCTCTGCCACGCTGGCTGCCAACCAGGGTCTCTATAATGGTTTTCTGGCAGCCGGTTTGATCTGGGGACTGATCAGCGGCCAGACATCCGTGGTCATATTTTTTCTCACCTGCGTTTTCATTGCGGGCCTCTATGGCGGCTTCACCGCAGGACGAAGAATACTCCTCATCCAGGCCTTGCCTGCATGGATCGCCCTGGTCGCTGTTTATCTTTCACGATGAGCTCAGGACAAAAAATCAAACTTGCAGCGCTGGCAGGCATCGTCGGTCCGATTCTCCTGGGCAGCGTAATTACGATCCTGACCCTTGTCGAGCGCGACTTCATGACCTCCATTGGTTGGAGGCTGGACGCCCCGCTCGATTGGCCCAGCGGACTTGCGCTGGGTCCTTACGGCTGGATCATGACATTGACTTTCTTGATTTGCGGGATCCTGATGATCATCTTCGCATCCGGATTCCGCCTCGGCCTGCCGCGTGTCCGACTGGCAGCCATCTCCATCTGGCTGTTGATCCTCGCCGGGGTCGGCATGATCGGACTCGTTTCTTCCACCGATAAGACCCTGCGGACAACGCCCAAAACCTGGCACGGCATTTTGCACGATTCATCCTTTGTAGTCATCGGTCTGACCCTCATGCCTGCCATGATCCTGCTCGGCTTTGTCTTCCGCAGGGATGAACGCTGGAAAAACCTGGCGGTTTATACGTGGGTCACTGTGGCGCTTGCCATTCCCACCTTCTGGATGAAAGGCCTTGCCTTCTACTTTTTTCTGCTGGCAATACTGGTCTGGTGTGAGGTTATTGCCATTCGATTGCGGTTGATCGAACCGAATTGACTTTTGATTTGGATTTTTGTATAGTATTTGGGAATAACGGAATATTCCGAAAGAAACACCGCTAGGGGTAATATCTCGCGACGAAAGGAAACAGACATGCCTGATCCGCGATTCGATAAAGAATTGAATGCTCCATCCACTGCGCATTCTCTCGCCAGGGAATATTTCAAAGTACAGAATGATCTCCTCTCTCCGCCGATTGTCCGCGCCGCCTACTCTGACCGCATGGCATGGATCCTGGCTTCGATGGCGCATCTGGCATATGACAAATTCGAGAACGAGGATGCTCTGGAGTTATTGAAGGTGAAACTCGAAAGCGGGGGGTTTGAGCTGGTCGAAACCTTTAATTCCAAAGAGACCGATACCCAGGCGTTTTTAACAAAGAATACGGAATTTGCCGTGCTGGCTTTCAGGGGAACCGAGGTCAACAAGCTGACGGATATCAGGATCGATGTAAGGGCATCGAAAGCCTCAGTCCTGGAGGGACGGTTACATTCAGGTTTTCGACTGGCCTATGATAGTGTTGCAAAAGACATCGAAAAAAATGTGCTGGCGCTCGGTAAATTGCCCCTCTATATTACCGGTCATTCGCTGGGCGCGGCGCTTGCCACAGTCGCCACGCAAAGAATGGAGCATAACCCGCGCATCCGCCAAAAAATTGCAGCCTGTTATACCTTTGGGAGTCCGCGGGTGGGCAACAATAACTATGACCGCGATTTTAAATCGCCGATCTATCGGGTTGTCAACACGACGGATATTGTGACCGTTGTCCCGCTCCTTACCATGGGATACATTCACATCGGGGATGTGCGCTTCCTGGGTTCGAAGGACGGGGACTTCCGCCGCGGCATTCCGATCTTACGGCGCATGTATTTTTTCTTTCTAACGCTCCTCAAGTCTTTCAGCCCGGTCGTCGGGGATCATGCCATCGTCGAGTATCGCAGGAAACTCGAAGCGATCGCGCAGAAACGCAATCCCCGCTTCGGACATTGACAGGAGCGAACTGTATCACCCCTTGAAGAAAACAAATGGATCGTTCAGCGCTCCAATCGATCTGTGAGAAGAACTTCTGCCAATTTGTGGGTATTGCTCAGGATCAGGTCCGCGCCCATATCCAGCAGCTCCTGTTTTTCGCCAAAACCGCATAGTACGCCCACGGTTTGTGCGCCGGCAGATTTGCCGGCTCGCATGTCCACCGTGGTGTCTCCCACCATCAGGCATTGCTCCGGTTTGACCCCCATCTTTTTCGCGGCCAGGAAGATCGGATCCGGGAAGGGTTTCGTATGCGGCGCGGAGAGTCCCGTTATGACCGCATCGAAATATTTGACCAGGTCGAACTGCTCCAGGAAGCGCATGGTGCTCTTTTCGTGGCGCGCGCTGACGACCGACATCGGATAGCGTTCTTTAAGCGCGGCCAGCATTTCATCCACACCGGGGATCAGTAAAAATTTTTTGGTTGTATTGGGCCGCGTACGGGCAATCCAGTCGATGACGACGCCCATTTCATCGTCCACGCCAGCTTTATCAGCGTACCCCAAAAGAGCGTTGCCCGGCGATTCGATCCACATGACCAGTCGTCGGGCCGTCTGCTCCGGCTGCGGGAATAATACGCGGGGTAGATAAGGGGAAACCTTCCGTGCATACAGGTCATCCGTATCGCTGAGGGTGCCGTCCACATCGAAGCACAGGGCCTTTACACGGTGGATATCAAGGGACATAGCGGTAATTTTACCGCGAGAGCATCACAAGAAGCCTGTATAGAGGCTGTGCTATACTTTACCTGTACTCGTTACTGCGTGGTATTATTTGCAAAGGAAGCGGAAATACCACAACTTACAGGCACTTATGTCCCTGCCCCAGGAAAAAGACCGCACAAAAGCCCTGCTCGAACTGCTGATTCATGTCAGCCGCGAGGTAGCCACCGCCCTGGACCTGCGGACGGTCCTCCAGCGCGTCCTGAATGAAGCGATCCAGAATGTAGGCGGGGAACGCTGCAGCGTCGTCGTGCTGGACGACGCGGGCAAGGCAGTCGATGCGACCATTGTGTATGGGACACAGGTCCATGAGCACACCACCCAGCAGCTTCGTGAAACCACCGAGCGGGGTCTTGCAGGCTGGGTGATCCGCAATCGCAAGGGTGTGTTGGTGCCGGATACGAGCAGGGACGAGCGCTGGTTGATGCGCCCCGACGATGCACTGGACAAGTCCGGCGTCAAATCTGCGATCTGCGTGCCATTACTGGCGCGCGAAAAGCTGGTGGGTGTCCTGACCCTTGTCCATGCCAAACCCAATGCGTTTTCAGATGAACAGTTCGATTTGATGCAGGCGATTGCCGACCAGGCCGGCATTGCTGTGTTGAATGCGCATCTTTACACGGAGAGTCAGCGACAGGCGCGCGTGATGACCGCTCTGGCTGAGGGCGCCTCTGCACTGAATGCATCCCTGAAGATGGACGATGTGTACCAGCGCAT
>DATFET010000013.1:0-20788 GCA_035250835.1 Anaerolineales bacterium | reverse complement strand
TGTTCATCCTCTCGACGCCTACTCAGGCTGTTGTACCCACCTTTACCTTTATCAGCACCGGCGGCGGAAGTGGAAGTGGCAGCGGCTCCAGCTCCTCCAATTACGCCTGCCAGATCCTCAGTGTCAGCCCGGCGAATGGTTCCTCTATGGGCTCGCGTACCGATTTTGATGCTGTCTGGAGTGTCAAGAACATTGGCCAAAAACCGTGGGATCGTAACAGTGTTGACTTCATGTACGATAGTGGTACCCAGATGCATAAGGTTGCCGGATATGATTTGAGTTCCAACGTAAATACTGGCGCAACAACCAACCTGGGCGTGGATATGGAGGCGCCCAGGGACCCGGGCACTTATACGACCACCTGGACTTTACGGGTTGGGGATCAGGAATTCTGTAAGATGAGCCTCACAATTAATGTAAATTAAAGTAATTTCCTGGAGTCGAGAGCGGCGCAGTTCACATAAGACTGCGCCGCTTTTTGATTCAACCCACACGTGACCACTACTGTGTTGGACTCTGCTTCCTCAAAGCGAATAACCCAACTCCGACCGGGACCAGGATAAACAGCACCGAGAGACACAATAATACATACCCAACCGTGGGTGGAAGCGTTTGAGGGGTCGTTACCCCGTTAGTGGTCACATCGATGGGAGTACCTGTTGCGATCAGGCCACCCCAGCCGCAGCTGAACAAAGCCGCACAGATACAGAGAAACGCTGTGACTACAGTAATGACGATCCCAAGAGTCCTGTTTTGCATTTTCTTTGCTTCTTGAATTGCGATTTAACTTCTCAGCTTTGCGCCGATCTCATGCTCCAAACGCTTCACAATCTTTGTTCGGATCGCAGCAGCCTCGGCATCTGTCATCGTCCGGTCGGATTGATAGGTGAGGCTGTACGCCAGGGATTTCTTTCCTGCACCGATCTGCTCGCCGCGATAGACGTCGAACAGGCGGACCTGGGATACGGTCTTTCCACCCGTCTGCCGGATGAGGCTTTCGACGCGCTCAGCCGGCACTGACTCGTCCACGATGACGGCGATATCCTCCAGGACCGGCGGCACGTCCGGGACCGGGATGACGCCGTATATCGGCGTCGCCTTGTGCAGCGCATCCAGGTCGAACTCGGCGACAACGACCGGCGACTCACCGAACTCGTATTTCTCCTTCGTCAGTGGATGCAGTTCGCCGAATACGCCGATAACCTGTCCATTGAGTTTGACCTGCGCGGCTTTGCCCGGGTGCAGATAACTGACAGAATCAATTGCAGCGTAGGAAACGCTGGTGTAATGGAGTCCGCTCAAAAGGAGCTCGATCCGTCCCTTGATGTCGTAGAAGTCAAGCAATGGAGAATCCTGGACATCCCAGGCGGTCGCGCTGCGCAGGCCGCTCATCAGCATGGCGAGACGGCGCGGCTCGTCCGGCAGTCCATCCTCGACCGGCTCGAAAATGGGACCGATCTCGAACATTGCAACCGACTCGGCGCGGGCGTTTTTCTCAGCAGACTCGAGCACACAGGCAAGCAGGCTTCTGCGCAGCACGCGGCGCTCGGGAGCGATCGGGTTTGCCAGTTCCACATAATCGTTATATGAAACGAGACGACCTTCGCGTTCCGGCGAAGTCAGGCGATAGTTGACAACCTCCTGCAGTCCGAGGTTGACAAGGAGATCGCGCACATGCTCCTCCCACTCATGGAGCGGGTTGCCGATCTGCGGCGGGAGCGCATCTGCCATGCGTGTCTCGGGGATGCGGTCGTAGCCGTAACTGCGCGCCACCTCTTCAATGACATCGGCCAGTCCCACGATCCCCTCGCCAATATCCAGGCGGTGGGGCGGTGTCTTTGCCTGGACTGTATCGTTCTCAACCTGGCACTCGAATTCGAGTCGCGTGAGCAGTTCCGCGATCTCGTTTGCAGTCAGGTCGATCCCGATCCAGCGGCGGACGTCCTGAGGCGTGACGGTGATCGTCGGGTCGATCGGTTTGAGCGGGTATTCGTCCACCAGCCCGGGCGCGACCCTGCCGCCCGACCACTCGGCCATCAATTGGAGTCCGCGCCTTACGCCCTGCTCGGCAAGAGCGGGATGGACGCCGCGCGAAAAGCGGAATGACGCCTCCGATGGCAGGTTGTGCTGTTTGGCAGTCTTGCGGATGTTGATGAAGTTCCAGGCGGCGCCTTCGAGCAGGATATTGGTTGTACTCACGCTGCGCACACTGGCTTTTCCCTGCGTTATTTCAGCGGACTTCATTTCTGGACCCCTGGCATCCAGTACCTCCTTTGAAGCCTCGTACACTTCAGTCTCTGAACCGCCCATCACCCCTGCCAGGGAAATTGGACCCTTCTCATCACACACCAGCACATTTGCAGAGGTAAGAGTTCGCGCTACGTTATCGAGAGTAGTTAATCTCTCGCCGTTCTTCGCAGAGCGGGTAATGATCTTTACATTTTTCTTTCCAGCGCGTTCCTTCAACATGTCATAGTCGAAGGCATGCAGGGGCTCACCCAGATCCAGCATGGCGTAGTTGGTTGCATCCACGATGTTGTTGATAGGCCGTATCCCTGCCAGCCGCAGCCTGCGCTGGATCTGATACGGGCTTGGCTTGATCTCCACCTCGCGGATCAGTCCGAGCACAAAGCGTGGATTGAGTTCCGGCTCGCGGATCTCGATGGATACCAGCTCCTGCACGGATTGACCTTCTGTTTCAAACTTGATGACTGGCTTCCTGAACGCACGTCCTGTCAACGCGGAGAGTTCACGGGCAACGCCCAGCACATTGGCATTGCGTGCCATGTTCGGGGCAATGCTGATATCCAGGACGGCATCGCCCATGTAATCCGCAAGCGGCATGCCAACAGGCGCATCCTCATCGAGAATGATGATGCCCTCATGTTCCTCCGAAATGCCAAGCTCCTTTTCGGAGGCGACCATCGAATAGGACTCAACGCCGCGAATCTTGGCGCGCTTGAGAGTGGTCAGCACGAGACCGTTCGCGTGACCGTCATAGATCGTTGCGCCTTCTTTGGCATAGGCAACCTTGATCGGCCTGGGAAGTTTGCCGGTCCCCTTCAGATGAAAAATGTTCGGCGCGCCGGTAAGCACAACCTGGGATTTCTCGCCGTCATATAGATCCAGCAGCGTCAAACGGTCTGCATTGGGATGCGGGTTCACCTCACGAATCTCGGCGACAACGATCTTGTCGCGGTCCCATCCAATACCGCTGGTCTTGAACTCGTGCCGTTCGCCGTTTTGATTCGTGGGCATCGGCAAACCCGCGTACTTGATCTCGTCCACTTCGAGCCCCGCCAGCGTCAATTTGCGGGCGATCCCTTCGATGGACAGACCATCCAGGTCGATGTAATCTTTTAGCCAGGAAATAGGTAGTTTCATAGAAATTCCTTGAGTGAGCGATATTTGTTATTCGATATTCGAGTCGGACGACAGCAACGAATTGTCTTCGATTGTGTAGTCAGATGAAACTTCATGAACAGAATAGTTTGCACCAGGCTCAGTGGCTCCTTGTTTACTTCTTTTCAAAAAAGCAATATATCCATTTATCAAGCGGGTTAAATTCTCTCCATCAAGTGCAAAACTCTTAAAAAGGAACTCGGAAAGATAACCAACTTTTTGAGCGTAGACAATATAGCTAAGCGTCTCTTCAAGAGAACCACGAGCGATATAGCAAAACCTCACATTATCTTGAAAGTAGAAGCGCCCATGCCCTTCAGCGATGTTTGCAGGGATACTTTGTGATGAACGCCGAAGCTGCTGGTTTAGCGACCATTTCTCTTCAGTCGGAAGTAATGGAAGAACTTCCTTGTGAACGCGCACCGCAAAATCCCTTGCTTTACACCATACATCAAGTTTTTCCAATCCACTGACGCTCATTTCATTACCTCTATAAACCGAATATCTGACCTCGAATATCGGTTCTTCCTTAAAACTGCTCCAAAAACCTGAGGTCATTGCCCCAGAAATATCGAATATCATCGATCTTGTAACGCAGCATGAGCTGACGCTCCGGTCCCATGCCCCATGCGAATCCTGAATAGCGGGCGGGATCGTATCCGCCGTTTTGCAGGACCACAGGATGGACCATGCCGCAGCCAAGGATCTCCAGCCAGCCGGAATTCTTGCAAACCTGGCAGCCCCTGCCGCCGCAGACAAAACATTCCACATCCATTTCAGCGGAGGGTTCCGTGAATGGGAAATACGAAGCGCGAAAACGAGTGCGCACATTTTGCCCGAACATACGGCGTGCGAAATCGATCAGCGTTCCTTTCAGGTCAGCGAAGGTGATGTTTTCTCCCACCACGAGTCCCTCCACCTGGTTGAACTGGATCTCCGAACGCGCCGTGATCTGCTCATAGCGGAAGCACATGCCAGGCAGAGCAATGCGAATCGGCGGCGGATTCTCAGGATCCATTGCCGCGAACTCGCGCATTGCATGGATCTGTCCGGGCGAGGTGTGTGTGCGCAGGACGATCGGATTGTCGCCGCGCTCGCCCGCGTCGATGAAGAACGTATCCTGCATGTCGCGGGCAGGGTGATCGGGAGGGAAGTTGAGCAGTTGGAAATTGACCTCATCTGTTTCCACTTCGCGCGAGGTATACACCTGAAAGCCCATGTCCGCCAGGATATCCAGCACGCGGCGCAACTGCTGCGTAGACGGATGCAGGCGTCCTTTATGAACCGTGCGGCCGGGCAGCGTCACGTCGAGCTGCTCCTCCTCCAGTGACCGCGCCAGCGCCGCTGCTTTGACCGCTTCAGCGCGTTCCGATAAAGCGGCTTCCAGCGCCGCTTTGACCCGGTTCGCCGCCGCGCCTACCGCGGGTCGCTCCTCTTTTGAGAGTTTCCCCAGCCCGGCAAAGACCTGCATCAACGGCGAGCTGCGCCCAATGTGGGCGACGCGCCAGGCCTCGAGCGCAGCCTGATCGCGGACCGTGTCCAGCGATTCCAGCGCGGTTTTTTCGATCTCATTCAATGGTTCCAGCATTCATACCTCCAGTAATGATCTGTCATTGCGAGGAGCCGCTGGTCGAGTAGCCGAGTGTTCTTCGAGGCTGTATCGAGACCAGGGAGACGAAGCCATCTCCTCGAAATAGAATGTTCGATGGTTCCCTGAGATTGCTTCAGGCTATCCTTCGACTGTGCTTCGCTCAGGATGCGCCTTCGCAATGACATGGTTTAAACAAATACTCCCGTCCACTATGGGACGGGAGATGCTTACGCAATCCCGCGGTACCACCCAAATTTCCCGCGCTCGCCCTTTAAGGCTCGCGGGACACTTTGTGCTGACCAGCATCAGCCTCCCAGGTAACGCTGGGACTGCGGTTCGGACTACAAAGCGTGAAACGTATCTCGCTCTTCACCCTTACAGCTCGAGAGGGAACTTCGACTGGTTTCAGTTGAGCGCAGGTTTCAGCCAGTGCCATGCGCCTCTCTGGCAGCTTTCGCCAGTCTACTTTCCTCTGTCTGTGCTTTTATTGGGGTCGCCTGTTAATCTTTATTATCTGCAAAAATGGGCTCATGTCAAGGCTGGAATATACTCGGTTTTCACGCAACAGAATCAAGCTCATAAGAAGCAGAGAACAATTAACGGCATACCCCGCGATCGCTCGCGGGGCAGCCAAGACCAACTCAGAGGGAGGAGAGAGTTTCAAACAAAGCGGGCGATTGCCTGCTCGTTTTTATAAGGGATAGTAATGCGGGTTCGTGCCACACCAGGCACAGGCTGGCCTGTTGATTGCGTTACATTCCAATGCATTGGAGCAGCGATGAGCAAGGACACGAGGCGATTGCTCAGGCAGGTACTCAGACGGAAGGACCACCTCGGTTTCCAGAGTGATCTCGTGTCCGACATGCTCGCAGTAATGAATCTTGCTTGCGTACCACTTCTTTTGCGCCATTCGACACCTCCAGATTACAGAGTTATTGTATGACAAATAAAAAACGCCTGCCAGTGACAGGCGTCATAAATCGAGATGACAATCCGCCTATAGTGGGTAAGACTTGCCTGAATTATCCGGGTCCCAGCCGATAGATGCCGCCGCTGTCACTGACCAGATAAATCTCGCCTGCCTCATCCTGGCCAAAGGATGTGATCGTGACATCCACATCGAACAACAACTGTTCCTGCCAGCTATCCCCGGAGCGGATCAAGCCCCAGATCAACCCTGTACAATAATCACCGTAGAGGTAGATCCCATTCCATTCAGGCATGGCGCCGCGGTAGACATATCCGCCTGTCACCGAGCAGCCCCCCTCCGGGTGGCTGTACTCGGCAATGGGATCGATCATACCGTTCGAGTCACCGCCTTCAAAATCGTGAGCGCCTTCGCGATAGTCCCAGCCAAAGTTTGCTCCTCCGGGCGAGCCAGCAGCAAGGAAATCGATCTCCTCCCAATCACCCTGCCCTACATCTCCGATATACAGGTCACCGGTCAGTGTATCGAACGACATGCGCCAGGGATTGCGTAAGCCGTAGGCCCAGATCTCATTCCCGAACGGGTTATCAGCCGGGATAGCATAAGGCTCGGCAGAATCAACATCCAGGCGAAGGACCTTGCCGAGCAGTGTCTCTGTATTTTGACCATTCCCCTGGGGATCGCCCGCTGCGCCTCCATCGCCCATACCTGCATACAGGTAGCCATCCGGGCCGAATACCAGCACACCGCCATTATGGTTCGGGTACGGTTGACCGATACCCAGCAGCTCCATTTCACTGTTTGGGTCTGCACGATTGGCATCACTTGAAACCCGATAGCGCGCGATCACTGTGTCGCCGTTTGTATCTGTATAGTTGACGAAGAACCATCCATTTTCCGAGTACTGTGGATGAAACGCCAGGCCCAGCAGACCCTGTTCATTGCTCCTGCTCCCCACCCGGTCTGTGATGTCGAGAAATGGCTCAATCTGCAGCTGCTCATCCTGGATGATGCGGATGCGCCCGACCTTTTCGATCACAAACAGGCGACCCGAGTCATCAGCTTGCAGGTCCACGGGACGCAGCAAGTCGGACACGACCGGCTGCCACTGATAGGCGTTCGGATCTGGAAATGTTACCGCAGCAGAGGAAGGGGTATCCGTGGAGGAGATCTGCGTCGACGCAGATGTGGCAGGGATCGTGGTCGGGGAGGTGAGAGTTGCTGTAGGAGAATCAATTGTCGGCTCGACGGGGGGCAGTGTGTTTTGTCCATTGCTGCAAGCCGTCACTGCGAGAAGTATAAATAAGAAGAGAATTCGCTGCATATGTTTAGTTGTTGAGATCCCTCGTTTCGGCATCCACGATTTCCCCTGTATCACTTGAGCCTTCCATATCCAGCGCTTCCTTGTGCTCCTGCACCACATCGCTCGGGCAGAGCTCAATGAACAGCGTCGTTCCAAGCCATACGACCGCAGCATCGTCTAACGCGCCGAGGAGTGGGATTACCGCTCCGGGCATCAAATCCACGGGAGAGATCAGATAGGCAATCGAGGCGATTGGCAGTAATTTAATGAAACCACTGACCCGGCGATCCCCGATCAGCCGGCCCACTAGCTTGGCCTGTTTGAGAAACTGTTTCAACATTCCACCGCGTTGAGGGACAACACTTCTATTAGTCATTTCTTGTCTCCTGCTTCCATTAAGCAATGGTGAGAATTGAACGATTCTCCGTCCACCATTATACGGCAGACAGGTGAGATAACAATGATAAGGGACCTAAATCTTATACGAAATATATCTTTAAAGGAGGCAAATCCCGGCTCGGACCCAACATTCAGCAGTACAATGGTATCGATGCCTTATCTGATCGACGGTCATAATCTGATTCCCAAACTAGGCCTGCGCCTCGATTCGATAGACGATGAGATGGAGCTGATCGCCGTCTTGCAGGAATTTTGCAGGATTAGCCGTAAGGAGGTAGAGGTCTACTTTGACGGAGCACCATCGCCTCAGGCAGGGACCCGCAGGCTGGGCGCCGTTACCGCGCATTTTGTGCGGCTGGGCAGCTCCGCCGACAACGCCATCCGCGCTCGGTTGAAAGCTCTCGCGAAAAATGCCAGGAACTGGACCGTTGTCACCTCCGACCGGCAGGTACAGGCAGATGCTCATACAGCACACGCGGAGGTCATCTCGTCTGATTCGTTCGCGGTGCTCCTGAAGGAAGCGCGAGCTTCAGCTCCAAAGCCCGCTGAGGATCGAAAATTGTCTCACGCCGAAGTGGATGAATGGATGAGACTGTTTCAAAAGGGGAAACCGAAATAGTCCGAGACTTACCGCTTGTCTCATCAATAACTTTACTTTTGAATAGAATTTGCAGGCTGATATTCCAATAATAAGTAAAGTAAATTATGCGGCACTATGTAAAAAGTGAATTTATTCGTCAGACAAACGGTAGTACGAATGTCTCAGGCGCGAATGTGTCTCTTTGCCGCAATTTTTATATGGACATTTCAGATAAAATACTGTATATTAAATTTGACACCTGCCCTCCCCTTTATAGGTATTTAGGTGTCTAACCGCCGCCGGCGATCAGCATGCCCCCCCCATGCTGACGAGACGGCGGTTTCTTTTATCCCCTCTCCATGTCACATCTTTCACGCCTCATCCACATGGCTCTGCGCGTATAATAAGTTTTATGAAAACCATTTATACGTTCGTTCCTTCGACCGATCACGTTTATCCCGATCATCCTGAAAGACCTGCGCGGCTCGAGAAATTACAACCACGACTGCAAACTTTCGATGCAGAGTTGCTCGAAACGACACCTGCCAGGCGTGAAGAGATTGCCTATATTCACAACCCCAAATTGATTTCTGCCATCGAAAAAGTCTGCCGTGAAGATGCACCGGGAATTATCGATTACGCTCCCACATATGTGACCCGCTCCTCTTTTGAGGATGCGTTGCTGGCCGCCGGTGGAGTCCTGAGCTGCACGCGGGCGGTCATCAACGGCGAGGCAGGGAACGCGTTTGCGATCGTCCGCCCGCCGGGCCACCATGCCGAGCCGGACCGGGCGATGGGCTTCTGTATTTTCAACAACATCGCCATCGCGGCCCGCCATGCAATTGAAAGCGGCATGGAGCGGGTCATGGTCATCGATTATGACGCCCATCATGGAAACGGGACCCAGGCTGCATTCATGGAGGATGAGCGGGTAGCATTCCTCTCAGCGCATCAGTGGGGCATCTATCCGCAGACCGGCTGGATCGATGACGCGCCTCATGCAAAAAAGAGAATTGTCAACCTGCCATTGCCTGCCTATGCCGGGGATCAGACTTACGAACAGGCTGCAGACAGGATCTTCGTCCCTTTCGTTCAATCCTTCAGGCCGCAAATGATTCTTATTTCGGTGGGCTTCGACGCGCACTGGAGCGATCCCATTACCATGCTGGGGCTTTCCAGCGCGGGATATTTCATGCTGGCGCAAAAGGTCGTTCAGCTTGCAGAGGAATATTGTGATGGAAGAATCGTCTTTGTGCTGGAAGGCGGTTACGACCCGACAAATGTTGCCAACGGTGCCGAGACGGTGTTTCATGCCGCAGAGGGCAAACGGCAATTTGACGCTGCCCGCGATCCGAACCCGAATCAGGAGCCGGATTGCGAAGCCCGCATCGAGGAAGTATGCCGATGGCACGGCTTTTGATCCGCTGCAGGATTACATTCATGTAAATGGTATTGTTTTCTCGGAGTCCTCTTTTATAATTCCATTAAATCACAAAATAATCGAGAAGAGCCTGTATTCTTTTATCATTCATGATGGATTGGATCACGCGAAAGTTAAGGAGTTATTCTCATGGCACGCAGACGAACACTTGGCTACATTCAGAACGAATGGACATGTCCGAACTGCGATACGCGCAATAAAGGCGGCAGCAAAACCAGTGAAAACTGCGGCGCGCCGCAGCCCGAAAACGTCCAGTTCGAACTTCCTGCCGAACAAAAATTTGTAACCGACGACGACCAGGTCAAAACTGCACAGGCAGGCGCGGACATCCACTGTCCGTTTTGCGGAACCCGCAACACGGCGACTGCCACCACCTGTGTGCAATGCGGCGGGGATCTGGCAGAAGGCATGGCGCGCCAGGCGGGACGTGTCATGCAGGCGCCCCCTCCCCAGCCAAAAGTTGTGAAGTGCGATAACTGCGGAGCCGAGAACCCGGGCAGCAACCCGGTCTGCTCGAACTGCGGGTCGCCGCTGCCAAAGGTTGCAGCGCTGCAGGCAGCCACCCTCGGTACAACCTCCGCGCCTCCCGCAGCAGGAATGAAATCCGCCAGGGCCGCCTCGAAGAAAACCAACTGGCTTTTGATCGGCGGGATTCTGGGTGTCATTGGGCTATGCTGTGTGTTGATCGGCGTCTTGTTCACCCTGCCGACAAAAACGGTCGACGCCAGAGTTGCGGATGTGCACTGGGAGACCGTTGTCCCTGTGCAGGAGATCCGCGCCGTGGATTACAGCAACCAGAGCGGCAGCCCGCCCTCGGACGCGTACAATGTGTCCTGCCATGATGAAAGCCGGGATGTCTGCGAGCAAACGACCATCGATCGGGGCAACGGGTATTCGGAAGTTGTCGAGGAATGCCATACCGAGACTGAGCAGTATTGTTCCTATACGGTGGACGAATGGACGACTATCCAATCCTACACACTGGACGGCAGCGACCTGCGCCCGGTCTACGACCGCCCAAGCCTTTCGAGCGGTCAGCGGCTGGGGGATGAGTCCGAGGAGCTGACGGTAATCTTCATAACCGAAGAAGGCGAGCAGGAGACCTACTCACCCGATACAATCTCCGAATTCCAGCAATATACGGCCGGCAGTTCATGGCAACTCAAAATGAACGCGCTGGGTGGTGTTGTGAGCGTAGAACCGTAAAATAGAGTGCGGACAGTTGACTGCCCGCATACTCAATTTATGCAGAAATCGGTGGCGATCGTTGGCGGCGGTCCTGCGGGCTTGATGGCTGCCGAGGTCATCAGCAGGCAGGGTCTGAAAGTGCACGTCTATGATTCGATGCCGTCGCTCGGCCGTAAATTCCTGATGGCAGGCAAGAGCGGATTGAACATCACCCACTCGGAACCCTTTGAACAGTTCGTTTCCCGCTATGGAAAGCGCCGCGCCCAAATCGAACCCCTGCTCAGGGAGTTTGGTCCACAGGAGCTGCGTGAATGGGTGCATGGACTGGGTATCGAGACATTTGTGGGAACTTCGGGACGCGTCTTTCCAGTGGGGATGAAGGCGAGTCCGCTGTTCAGGGCCTGGCTTAAGCGATTAGACGAGTCGGGCGTGACCATTCATCCGCGCCACAAACTGACGGGTATTCTTCCCTCTACAAACCCTGCTAAAGGCAGTTGGAGCATGGCGTTCGAGACGTCTGAAGGGGAGACGAGGATCGACGCCGATGCAGCCTTGCTTGCGCTTGGTGGAGGCAGCTGGTCAAGACTCGGCTCGGATGGCGCCTGGGTGGACTGGCTGAGAGAGGCCGGGGCGCAGGTCGAACCGCTTCGTCCCTCCAACTGTGGATTCGACGTGGCATGGAGTGAACATTTTCGTGAGCGCTATGAAGGTCATGCCATCAAGTCAGTCGTTTTATCTTTCGGACCATTTCATCAGCAGGGAGAATTCATCGTGACCAGAGAAGGCGTGGAGGGAAGCCTGGTCTATGCTGCGTCGGCGCTGCTTCGGGATGAAATCGACGCACGAGGTAAGGCACTCATGATGCTCGATCTTGCGCCAGATCGTTTATACAAGTGGCTGCTGGAAAAATTATCGACGCCGCGCGGCCCGCGCTCGATGGCAAGTCATATTGAAAAGAGGCTGGGGATCAAGGGCGTGAAGGCCAGCTTGCTGCGTGAATTCCTCTCAAAGGAGGATTTTGCGCATGCGGAACGTTTGGCTCACTTCATCAAGAATCTGCCAGTTCCGTTGATCGCAGCACGCCCGCTCGATGAGGCGATCAGCAGTGCGGGCGGCGTAACCTTCGAGTCGCTGGACCGACATCTTATGCTGCGATCCATGCCAGGCGTATTTTGCGCCGGCGAAATGCTCGACTGGGAGGCGCCCACAGGCGGGTATCTGCTCACGGCCTGTTTTTCGAGCGGATACGCGGCGGGGCAGGGTCTGATGAGATGGCTGGGTAATTCCTGAGCCTCACGCGGAATCGGCCACCGATAAAATCCAGGCCGGGATGAGCTTGCAAGCTCATCCCGGCCTTTTGTAATCGGACGATTTGAGCGGATCTCCTTATATGTGCAGGTTCTCCCAGAAGATGATCTTGCCATCCTTAATCTGCATGCTTTCAGAGAGCGCATTATCATTCGTTAGAAATCCGTTCCGGAATTCTTTGAAGGGATAACGCACGGTGTCGCCCTCGATCGTTAATTCGCCGAGCTCCGTCACTGTTCCGGAATTGACATAGCCCTGCAGGTAGGCTTGAAAGGATTGCCTTCCTGTAAAGTAGCAGGAGCCTTTGCATTTGGCATCTTCAGCAACATAGGCCATTGCAGCCTCCACGTCTCCTTCATTCATTGCAGCCCAAAAGCCTCGAACAACTTCGGCGGGATCGGTGGATGCAGACTGCGTATCCTCGGTCCCATCGAAGACGATCTTGCCGTCTTTGACGACCGTCAGTCCGTTCGTGCCCTGGTCGAGCAGGTTTGCGCCCTGCATGACCTTGTAATCATAAACAACCTGACCGTCCGTATTGCGGAAGTTGCTCAGGTCGAAGGTGATGCCATCGGTGTTCAAGCCTGCCAGTGATTCACGGATCGCAGCACCACCTTCGTAAGTGCCTGTGGGATTGATGAAAAGCGCGTCCAAGGCAATGAAGGACATGGCGAGATCGAGCTGTTTCGCATTGAGCGCTTCATAGTATTTCTGCACGATCCAGATCTGCTCGGCAGGTTCGAGCCCATCGAAGATGATCTTGCCATCCTGCACGTGAGTGACATTGCCGCAGCCCTTATCAATCGAATTACCGTTCTCGAACACTTCATAGCAGGAGGTCACGCGTCCATTGCCGGTATCCACGAAGTTGGTCTGGTTGAAGGTGAGTCCCGCGTCCATCACCGCCTGCCACTGGACAGCCGCACCCGCCCGGTCATATGTGCCGAACGGATCATTCATCACATAGTCCTCGGCAGTCAGGCTCATGGCTTTATCCAGGTCTTTGGCATTGAACGAATTATAGAAGCTTTGTACGATCGTGACCGGATCGGACATATCCTTTACCAGCGTCGCAGGAGCCGCGGATGCGCATGCTGTAAACAATAGGGATGTTGTTACGATAAGAATCATCAATGTGGATAACAAACGTTTTGTGTTCATGGTTTTCTTTTCCTTTCGCTATACTTGGAGATGGATAAACGATCGAGGCGGCTCGCCGCCGGTGGTTCAGGCGCTTGCACTATTTCAACCAGGACATCCTCCTTTTCTTCGGTAACAGGCGGGTTTATTGGAAGGTTCTGCGCAGTTTCGGTCAGCTCGTCAGCAGGGTCAGTTGTTGGTTTGACAGGAGGCGGGTCTGTCTCCGAGGAAATCTTCCAGGTGGTCGTTGTCACGACTGTCACAACTCGCTCAATGATGCGGCGCATGGCACTCCGTAATCGATGACTGAAGTGTAGCAATTGGGGAGTTACCATATTTGACATTTCTTTCCAACTTCGCATGTCATTGCGAGGGCGGTGTTCGTCCACCCGAAGCAATCTCCTCAACGCCATGCCGAAACGTGCTAAACTAAAATAACCTCGTATGCCTCCTTCAGACTCTGCTATATCCCTTGATTCGTTCATCACATTTGGTGATCTGCTCAAGTATCTGCGCCGCCGGGCGCGTCTGACGCAGCGTGAGCTATCCATCGCAGTAGGATACAGCGAGGCGCAGATCAGCCGGTTGGAACAGAACCTCCGTCCCCCTGACCTGGCAGCCCTGACCGCTCTTTTCATCTCCGCCCTGTATTTGGAGGATGAACCCGAGCTTGTGGCGCGGCTCCTGGACCTGGCAGCACAGGCACGCGGAGAAGAGCCGCCTCGCAGCGGGGTGGTCACCTTTACCCGCTCGGTTCGACAGGAAGTGCTGGAAAATGTTCGAAGCGTGGAGGAGAACGTATTGAACAATCTCCCGCTCCAATTGACAAGTTTCGTGGGGCGGGAGCGCGAGATCCGGGAATTGATCGCCCTGTTTAAAGAAGCTAAGCTGGTCACATTGACAGGCAGCGGCGGTTGCGGAAAAACGCGGCTGGCGCTCGAAACGGCGGGGCGGCTGGGTCAGGCGTACCGGGATGGCATCTGGCTGGTCGAGCTCGCCCCAATCCTAGATCCCAAGCTCGTGTTGTCCGCTGTAACTTCGAAACTGGGAGTTCCTGAGTCCCGCGATATCCATTTAATGAATGCATTGACAAATTATCTGCAAAAAAGGCAATCGCTGATCATTCTCGATAATTGCGAGCAGGTCGTCGCAGCCGCCGCGCAGCTCGCAGGAGAAATCCTGCGGGTATGCCCACACCTGCAGATCCTGGCGACGAGCCGGGAAATCCTGGATATCAGCGGCGAAGTACAGTTCCGCGTCCCTTCCCTCTCTGTATCGAGCGAACACGCTATTGAGCGGAACGCGCACCTCCCCTCCGAAGCCGAGCAATTATTTGTCGAACGTGCCCGGGCCGTGCAGCCCTCCTTTGTCCTGACCGATCGCGTGCTCCCGCATGTAAGGCAAATCTGCCGTCTCGTTGACGGGTTACCGCTGGGAATCGAGCTTGCCGCGGCAAAGATCAGTGTGTTGTCCGTGGAGCAGATTGCAGCGCGCCTGCATGGCAGCTTTCAAATGCTGAGGGGAGGCAGGGATTCCTTCCCGCACCATCAGACCCTGGAGGCAACCATCCAATGGAGCTATGAGCTTCTCTCTGAGTCGGAACGCGTTTTGCTGCAGCGGCTCTCCGTGTTTTCTGGCGGTTGGACGCTTGGAGCGGCAGAGGCTGTGATCCCTGATGAAATAATCATCTCTAGAGAAAAGGTCCTCGACCTGCTTTCTCAGCTCATTAATAAGTCGCTGGTCGTAGCAGAATGGACACTGGGGGATGAAGCACGTTACTCCATGCTTCAGACGATCCACGAGTTCGCTGCCAGAAAACTGCGTGAAGCTGGCGGCATGGAAGAGATGCGGTCGCAACATTTCAACTACTTTTATTCCATGGCGCAGGACGCGCGCCTGTTTGGGAATGAAAAAGGGAGATGGCTGGAACGCCTTGAAGCGGAACATGATAACCTTCGGTTAGCTTTGGCATGGTCATTGGAAACAAATATCCCGGAAATGGGCACCGCGATGATTCTGCCTATCCTAGATTTTTACTGGTTCCGCGGATTTTCAGGGGAAGCTCGGGAGAGGATGAATGCCTTTCTGGAAATCGACTCTCCAGCGTCTCCCACCAGGGCGCTTCTGCTTCAAAAGACAGGCTGGCTTACACGGGCGAGTGGAGATTATCAAAAAGCAGATGAGCTTTTGAGACGCGCCCTCGAAATGGCACTCGAAATCGGCGATAAGAATCGCGCCGCCTGGGCACTCATGGATTTGAGCCTGTCCACGCGCGAGCAGGGAGACAATCAACAGGCGATTAACTATTCTTCACTGGGACTGGCCTACGCCAGGGAAAGCGGGGAGACCCGGGCAATTGGCGCCTGCTTCTTCAATCTTGCAGAATGCCATGGACAGACGGGTGATCTCGAAACTTCCAGAAGGTTCTGGGCACAAGGCTTGAGTCTTTTCCGTGCAGAAAGGGATCAAACCCATATCGCCTGGGGATTGGAAGGACTGGCAGGCACTGCATTCCTGGCAAAGGATTACGCCAGCGCGCTCGCGTTTCATCTGGAAAGCCTGAAGTTCAAAGCAGAGGTCATGGACAAGCTGGGCATTGCCTATTCATTTGAGGGCCTGGCACAGGTGGCTGCCGCAACGGACTCCCCGCAGCGCGCAGCTATCCTATGGGGAGCAGCAGAGTATCTACGCGAGGCGATGAACATTCCGCTCGAATCATCCCGCGAGAACATCTATATTTCACTCCAGCCAGCCGCACGCGCTCAAATGGGAAACGAACCCTTTGACCAGGCATGGAAGAAGGGCAATACGATGTCGTTGGAAGAGGCCATCCGATGCGCCTTGACTCCGGCAGACAATCCGTCCGCTTGAACAGCGCTAAACGACGCGCCCTGAAACGCGCCGTTCATCGTCTTGCTCTTTTCTAATAATGCGTTCTCCGAGATTGGGTGTCCTCGCCTGTCGCCTGGTCGAGGGAAAGACAGGCGAGGACACATGCATTGGCAAGCGAGAGGGCGGCCTTCCCTGCTTATTGTGCCGGCAGCGCCTGCATGCGGGTACAGGTGTACGCGTCGGGTCCGCCGCCCAATTCCATAATCCTGCCATCCGGAGCAATGAAGTCCGCGGAGGCAAATGTCGCTGTGAGCAGGTCCGTTTTGTCCAGGCTCAGGCTGACACGTACGCGGAACATGCCTGTGTTCTCACCGGTCGCAGGATCGAAGGCAAAGAGCTGGAAGGTAAGCCCATACAGGCGGCCATCCTTCTTCCAGACGCCGTGCGCTGGACCCTCTTCGCCTCTTCCCAGCAGGCTGGAAGTCTCTGTGAAGGTGCCATCGGCGTGGAAGGTTTGCAGCGCCTGAAATGGCACGGGCTCGCCGTTGGGAACGTCGCAGATCCAGGTTCCTACGATTTTGCTGCTGCTGTCATCTTTCGCCCTGGCGGTGTATGCACTTGTGGCGATGGCAGCGATCAGGGCCGCCAGCAATAATCGGACACTGATACGATTGAGGTTCATGATTTTTCCTTTCCTTTCTTTAACGGATAAGAGTTGGGATCGTCCGGCAGTTCCTCTGTGGGTAGATTGAGTCCATTTTGTATCTCAGGTGGGTCGACCTCCCTGGTTTCGATCACGGTTGGACCGCGTGGCATAGATTCAGGCAGAACCCCGAGAGGAGGAAGCTCTTCGGTAACGGGATCAGCTTTGGGCTGAGAGGGATGTGGATCCGCTTCCCAGGAAATCTTCCACGTGGTCGTCGTCACAACTGTCACAACTCGTTCGATAATGCGGCGCATAGCACTCCTTGTTGGATGTTTACAGTATAGCCACCCGGAAAGACTGCCATTTGACATTTCTTACCAAAGGACTTGCCAACAGGAGTGAACAAAGCGGGGAACCGATGGCAAATTCCAGGACATCGCTCGATTTGCTCTCTACTTTTGGCGGCCTGCTCAAATACCTGCGCCGGCGCGCCCGCCTGACGCAGCGTGAACTTTCTGTCGCGGTGAAATATAGCGAAGCACAGATCAGCCGGCTCGAACAGAACCAGCGTCCGCCCGATCTTTCCGCGCTGGCTGCGTTGTTCCTCCCCGCCCTTTGCATCGAAGACAAGCCCGAGACGATCACGCGGTCGATGGAGTTGGCGACTCAAGCGTGGGTAGAGTCCCTGCCCGAAAGTGGATTCCTTACCGAACGAGTGCGGAGGATGAAGCATGATGAAGCAGTTGAGTTCGCTTTACGACTTGATTTTGACGGCCTTCAGCCACCCGATTCGCCATGAATTGCTTAGCAATGCAAAAATCATGGGCAGTGACGGGGGCCGCCGGGCTTTGAATTTCTATCTCCATAGCGTCAAAATACTCGCCATGACAACTGACATGATGAGAAACCCTATACCATTTAAGAGCCACAATCCTGGCGGCCCAGAAACAATTCAAGCGCGCCGCGATCTTATGGGGAACGGCAGAACAGTTACGGCACTCCCTGAACCTGTTACCCTTCACTCCAAAGGAGCAGCTTTCCACATCATTGATCTCAGAAACACGTGTTCGCCTGGGCGAGGAAGTTTTTGCGGCAGCCTGGGCAGAGGGCAGGAGAATGAAGCTGCAGGAGGCAATTGACTACGCCCTGGCTATGCCAGAAGCTTGAAGGACCGGACTCGTCAGTTTTTTCTCAGTGGGTTTTTTTATTTGGATAGCAGCATAAGAGTGTGCCCAAATTGCGAATGATTAACAATTCACCAGGCAATTCCAGCTCTGACCGTCCCATTCCCAGGTTTCCTGGCTGCACGTCTCCAACTCCACCGCTCGCCCTCCGTACAGGACGAGCACATTCCTTTTCTCGTCATATGCGGCACCGCCCAGGATGCGCCCAGGCGGACCGCCTTGCGTGACCCTTTGCCACTGCGCGCCATCCCAGCCCCAGATCATCAGCGGGGTTTCCTGGCTCGGATCGGTCACGCAATTGACCAGCAGCATCTGCTGCAACTGCGGATGATAGATCAGGTCCGCTCCTCAGCATGGAGGTGGATTTTCAACGATCACAGTAGGGGTAGGAGCAACGGTCGGCAGTTCGGTGGGGACGGAGGTTGCCGCTGGAGAGCAGCCTGTAACAAGAAATGTAAGAGTACATCCAACAATGAGAAGTTTTCTCATGCCGGTCTCTCCTCTCAGTCTGATTTATGCGACCCTTATAGCATACCTGTTTAAGCTTTTCACCCCTCTCCAGAAGTGTCATTGCGAGGAGTGACGCTGAGCGCCACGACGAAGCAATCTCCTAGAATCAAGAGTGTCCCAAGCTCCAGGAGATTGCTTCGGGCTTCGCCCTCGCAATGACATGGCTCACAGGAACATCCACGCCAGGACGTTCTGAATCATCTTGTCCCAGTACGCCCAGTTGTGATCACCGGGTCCCTCTTCATATTTTAGATCGAATGGGAGCTTGCGGAGAGCCTCGCGAAAGCGGACATTATCGGCGTAGAGAAAGTCCTCGGTCCCGCAGTACTGGTACAGCCGCGGTCGGACAGGCGCTTTGGCAGCCTTTTTGGCGAGCGTGATCAGGTCATGCTTACTGCCCGGCACTTTACTCAGGTCGCCGAAGACATTGCGCATTCCATTCAGCCAGGCCTTATCTTCAGGATGATGATGTCCCCGAACGACTTCACGGATGTCAACGGCCCCAGACAGGCTGGCAGCCGCTGCATAACGGTCCGGGTACGTGAGCGCAAGCTTGAACGCGCCGTACCCACCCATGGATAGCCCGGCGACATACGTGTCTTCGCGCTTTGTGGAAAGCGGGAACATATCATGGACAACCGCCGGCACTTCTTCGCTGATGAACTGCCAGTACCTGCCGCCGTATACCATATCGGTATAAAAACTCAAATGGACAGCCGGCATCACTACGGCAAGGTTCAAACCTTCCACATAGCGCTCGATGGATGTCCAGCGCTGCCAGGCACTATGGTCGTCGGAGTGGCCGTGCAGCAGGTAGAGCACGCGGTGCTTCGGCTGGCGCTTGCTCTGCCTCTCCGCCATCAGGCGCTGCGGCGCAAGGACATACATCGAGCTGCGCAAGTTGAGTGATTCTGCATAGAACTTGACTTCGTTGAGGATCATATTTTTCACATTCTGTCATTGCGAGCGAAGCGGGCGTACGTTGCCCTGCGGAGCGAAGCAATCTCATCGAACGACTGTTCAGCAAATTCCTGAAGATTGCTTCGTCGGACTAACGCCCTCCTCGCAATGACACTATTATCCTAACTTCCCTACCACCTTCTCCACTTCATCCAATATCTCGCCGCGCTTCACCAGCTCCCTCATCGTATTATGATCGTTATACAGCGGACGGTCCACGTGCAGATGTTCCACATATTTCCGGATGACCTCACGTGCTTTGTTGGTCCCTTTTCCTGGAGTAAATTCACGGAAGTCGAGCGCCTGGGCTGCCGCCATAAATTCGATACCTAAAACGCCATAGGCGTTATCTAATATCTGTCCGTTCTTGAGGGCAGTGTTCAAGCCCATCGAGACGAAGTCCTCCTGGTCGGCTGCGGCCGGGATGGATTGGATGCTGGCAGGCGCAGATAGAATCCGCTGCTCCACGATCAAATGGTCGGCGGTGTATTGGCTGAGCATCATCCCGGAGTAGAAGCCCGGCTCGTGGGCCAGGAAGTCCGGCAGTCCCTGTGAAAGAGCCGGGTTCGTCAGGCGGTTCATCCGCCGCTCCGAGAGCACGCACACCATCGTGATCGCCGCCCCTGCCATGTCCATCGGCAGTGAAACAGGAGTCCCCTGAAAGTTGGCGCCGGTCAGGGTCAGCTTCTCTTCGGGGACGAAGATCGGGTTATCGCCCACGCCGTTCAATTCTATTTCCACCTGTGATCTTGCATACGCCACCGCATCCCGCGCCGCACCGATGACCTGCGGCGTCGAACGCATCGAATAGGCATCCTGCACCTTGGTCTTCATCCTGCCTGTGGTCAGGTCCGAGCCGGCGATGAGCTTCATGATGTTCTGAGCGGACCTGATCGCGCCGCTGAAGCCGCGCAACTCATGCAATCGGGTATTATACGGCTTGAGGTTCCCGAGCAGCGCCTCGATCGACATCGCCGCCGCGATCTCCGCCTGCCTGAGGAAACGCTCCATGTCGTAGATGTGCAGGGCAGACATGGCAGTCAGCAGATTGGAGCCGTTGATCGCCGCCAGGCCGTCGCGCGCCTGCAAGCCTGGGACATCGATCCCAGCCCGCCGCATCGCTTCTGCACCCGCTAGCCGCTCGCCGTCAAAAAAAGCTTCGCCCTCCCCCATCAGCAGCAGCGCCGCCTGCGCCATCGGAGCCAGGTCGCCGCTCGCGCCCACCGACCCCTTCTGACAAACAACGGGTGTGACGCCTTTGTTCAGCATCTCCACCAGTGTTAAGGGGATCTCAGGTCGGCAGCCGGAATTGCCATGCGCATGGACGTTGATCCGCCCTGCCAGTGCCGCACGGACGTATTCGATCGGCGCAGGTT